>JAZQMD010000033.1:0-8665 GCA_045543215.1 Oscillospiraceae bacterium | reverse complement strand
GAGGACAATGTGTCCGGCAAGATTGACGATGCCCGGTTTGCTAAAATGGCAAAACGGTATGAACAGGAACAGGGCGAGGCCACTGGAAAGATCAAGGCCCTGCGGTTGGAACTGAAAAAGGCTGACGGCAAGAAAATGGATATGGATTTCTTTCTTGAAACCATCCGGCGCTATACGGACGCTACCGCGATTACACGGCGCATGGTCGGTGAGCTGATCGATCACATTGATGTGTACCACGCTGAAAAGCGGGACGGCGTTACCAACCAGCGCGTAGTCATCCATTACAACTGCATTGGCGCTTTCGATGTGCCGGATCGCCGGAAAATCCCGGAGGCCGACATTATCATGGAAACGCGAAAAGGCGTAGCATTAAGCTACGCCCCCGCACAGATCGCTGTATGATCTTTTCCACAAAAAGAAATGCGGAGTATCATCAAAAGACTTTCAGATCCTTTAATGATACTCCGCATGGTCGGAGTGCAGGGACTCGAACCCTGGACCTCCTGCTCCCAAAGCAGGCGCGCTACCAACTGCGCAACACCCCGATATGTATCTATTACGCATCTTCCAAATTTAGTAGAACACAAGTAAGAATTAAAGCTTATATTTACTATACCAGAATTTCTTGCTCTTTGCAAGTGTTTATGATATCATAAAACTTACTTTATTTCAAGTGAAATATTTAAGAGGTGTCTCTGATGAGGATGAGAAAGAAGAAAAATTTGGATGCCAGAATGGAGCGATGTGCGTCTATCTGGATTAGGATGCCACAGGAATATAGAGGAAAGTGGAGGGCCTTGATGCCGCAAGCGACCGAGGTGCGGTTGGAATTGGGATGTGGGAAAGGGAAATTTACCTGCCAGACTGCTGCCCAAAATTTGGACAAGCTGTTTATAGCGGTAGAGCGGGTGCCGGATGCTATGGTAGTTGGTATGGAGTTGGCTGTGGCTATGGGCTTGACTAATGTATATTTTATTGATGGGGATGCCGCAGTGCTTTCCCATTATTTCATGCATGGGGAAATAGACCTGATCTATATCAATTTTTGTGATCCCTGGCCTGGAAACAAACATGTGCGTCGTCGGCTTACCCATCAAGAGATGCTGAAGAGTTACCGAAACGTGCTTCGAGATGGTGGAGAAATTCATTTTAAGACAGATAACCGCAACTTATTTGACTGGTCTGTGTACCAGTTTCCAAAGGCAGGCTTTGAACTATCTCAGGTCACTCGTGATCTGCATAAACAAGGAATTTGTGGGATAATGACCGGATATGAGGAAAAGTTTCATGCCCTGGGAATCCCTATTAATCGCTGTGTTGGAACAAAGGTGGAACTAAACCTGGTTCCGTTAAAAGAAGGATTGTATCAGTATTTGGATAGGTGGGAAATCCGTCAGGTAGAGGAAGGCGATTACCCAATGGTGCTAGAGCTTTGGAAAAATAATCAGGACTTAATTGGCCTGGGTTCTGGTAGAGAAAAAAATCTGAAAGAGGTGGCCCGGTCAATCCAGGAGCTTCCTCCCAGAACTGGTCCAGAGCAAAAGAGTTATCTTGGGTTATGGCGTGAGGGAGTATTGGAAGCTGTTTTGGAGTATGTAGAGGGCTATCCGGGGGAGGGATTTATCTGGGTCGGACTGTTTTTTGTGAGCAGTTTAAAGGGGGCCCATGGGATTGGACAGGAGATTATGGAGGCATTTTTAAAAGCGGCAGAGGAGAGTGGGGCAAAAGCCATACGGCTAGGGTGTAGCGTGGAGGACGAGTGTGGGCATGGCTTTTGGATATCTATGGGCTTCCGTGATTTGCGTCTGTCTGATAGTTTGGATGATCCTCGATGCGAGGTAATGGTGATGGAGAGGCAGCTGTCTCCGTAGCTAAAGCAAAGGATGGGTATGAAGAAGGTCTGATGGGTAAGCTGGAATTGCTATAAGGTAAAGACACAGCCGCCAAAAATATGGTGGCTGTGTCTTATGATAGCTTCATGCAATGATGTGATACATTAGCAGAAAGTGAGCCATAGAGCCAAGAAGAATAAAAGCATGAAAAATTTCGTGACATCCAAAGCGGGGATTGTTTCGTCCAGGCCATTTTAGGGCATAGAACACACCCCCTACGGTATAGAGTATTCCACCTAGCAGCAGCCAGAACAGCCCTTGGCCTCCCACAGACTTCCAAATGGGGTAGAGGGCAATAATAGCCAGCCACCCCATGGCGATATAGACGGAGGAGGTAAGTTGACGCGGGCAATTGATCCACAATAAAGCCATGACAGTTCCAACTGCGCTCAAAGCCCAAATAATCCCAAACAGGGACCATCCCCAGGGACCTCGTAGGGTAGTCAGACAAATAGGGGTATAACTTCCTGCGATTAAAAAATAGATGGAAATGTGGTCGTACTTGCGTAGGGCAATTCTCCCAGATACCGAGGTGTTGATACAGTGGTATAGGGTAGAGGCGGTATATAAACCGATCATACTGATACCGTAGATGGCAAGGGAGATGATATGCCACAGATCTCCGCTGGTAAGAATGGTTTTAGCCAGTAAAAGTACAGTGCCTATCAATGACAATACGATTCCTAAACCGTGAGTGATAGCCGACCAGGGGCGTAGTCCATCATAAGGGTCCCGGTCCTTTTCATGGAGAGGGCCACGTTTTGCTTTTTTAGAAAATTCAGGATTGAGATTCATGGTGGCCTCCATGGAGCAGGCTCCTTTCTAGTTTAGTAGTTTGACATTAGTATATCATATAAACCATAAAATATCAATATAAAAATCTTGAAATATAATATTGATAATTATATATAAACAGAAAGAAAAACAAAATAACCTCCATCTACTTATAGGTGGAGGTTATTTCATATCTATAGGGCGTTCTTGGCCAGCTGGGTAAGCTGGGTAAAGGCAGCTTTGTCATTGACAGCCAATTCGGCCAACATCTTGCGGTTAATCGCTACTCCGGCCTTTTTCAGACCGTTCATAAAGGTAGAGTAGTTCATGCCATTGAGCTTGCAGCCGGCATTAATACGGGCGATCCAGAGCTGACGGAAATCGCGCTTTTTCAAACGGCGACCGGTATAAGCGTATTGCAGGGATTTCATCACCTGTTCATTGGCCATTTTAAAATGCTTGGACTTGGCACCCCAATATCCCTTGGCCAGTTTGAGAATCTTATTTCTTCTCTTGCGCGACATCATCGCGCCTTTCACTCTTGCCATTGTCGTTTAGCCTCCTATGTTGAGTAAAGTAAAAGTCAATTATTTATAGGGGATCAGGCGCTTAATGGTGGCCTCGTTGGTCACATCAGCGTAAGCCCCAGCGCGGAGGCCGCGCTTGCGTTTTGTGGTTTTGCCATGGCCATTGAGCAAATGTCTTTTATTAGCGTGGGCACGCTTAACCTTGCCGGACTTGGTCAAACGAAAGCGCTTTTTCGCACCGCTATGGGTTTTAATCTTAGGCATAGTAGTTTTGTCTCCTTTATAGTTTTATGGGACGTTATTTTGTCGTTTTGGCAGAGAGGAAGATGCTCATATGTCGTCCCTCCAGTTTAGGATCTTTATCCATACTGGCAATTTCGGCGCATTGCTGGGCAAAGTCCAGTAACAAGCGCTTGCCGATATCGGTATGGGCCATCTCACGGCCGCGGAAACGGACGGTGACCTTTACGCGGTTTCCGTCGCTGAGGAATTTTTGGGCATTGCGTAGTTTTACATTGAAGTCACCAACATCGATGCCGGGGGACATGCGCACTTCCTTGATCTCCACTATATGCTGGTTTTTTCTCGCCTCTTTTTCTCGCTTTGCCTGTTCAAATTTATACTTACCATAGTCCATAAGCTTGCAAACAGGCGGAGTAGCGGTGGGAGAAATCTTTACCAGGTCCAGGCCTGCATCGTCGGCGCGGCGCTGAGCTTCAGCAGCGGACATAATGCCAAGCTGTTCACCGGTGTCGCTGATAAGGCGAATTTCACGGTCGCGGATCTCCTCGTTGATCTGATACCCTGTATTGGCTATTTCAAAACACCTCCTAAAAACAAAACGCGGATACCTGATTGGTACCCACGTCTGCAACAGGAACACAGGGCATGAAGCACCCTGTGTAGATGACCATGTTGACCCTTTGGCGCAAGCCTGGGGTGAGGACGGTGGTACCTTCCTACTTTATTTTGCTAAAATATTATATCAGGGTACTGACAGGATGTCAAGCAGTTTTTTGGAAAAGTCAGCTATCAACCGGAAAATTACAGGGCAGCTCAATAATATGTTACACAACAAAACTTACATTGGGAACACATGGTACAGGGCCGGGGCATAAAAATCAGCTACAAATCCAGAAAGTGTCTGACACAAGGGCAGAAGCTGGAGTTCCTCTGCCTTTGTGTTTTCATATTTTAAGAAAGCAGGGCGGCAATATGGGGGAAGGGCCCCACCGTACGCTCCAGAATGCCATTGAGATAGGCAATAAGGATACCGTAATTGGTGACGGGAACTACCTGATCCTGACAGCAGCCCAGGCGGTACTTGACCTCCCGCTCCCCCAAAGTGCAGGCCCCACAGTGGACTACCAACTTGTACGGAGATAGATCCTCAGGAAATTCTGTGCCTGAGATGAAAGAAAAATCTGGTTCTACGCCAGTATACTCCTTAATCCAGCGGGGAAGCTTGACAGTGCCGATATCATCACACTGGCGGTGGTGGGTGCAACCTTCTGATATGAGCACTTTGTCTCCGTCTTTTAGTCTATCCACCGCTGTGGCTCCCGCTACTGCAAGAGGTAGATCTCCCTTGTAGCGGGCCATCAGAATGGAGAAAGATGTGAGAGGGATGGAAGGGGGGACGATCTTGCTTACCTGGGCAAAGGCTTGGCTGTCGGTGATGACTAACTGCGGTGGGGCGGACAGGTGTGATAACGTAAGGGCCAGCTCTGTATCTCGGCACACAAGGGTTGAGGCTCCCGCCTCCAGGGCATCCCGGATTGTCTGTTGTTGAGGAAGAATAAGCCGTCCTTTTGGGGCGGCCTTATCAATGGGAACTACCAGTACTGCCACATCACCTGGTGAGAGTAGATCTGCCACCAAGGGCTGTTTTGGCTCGCTCCGCTCAGACAGAAGGGCAGTGCGCTGTTTTAGTTCCTGAATGTGTAGGCCGGTTTTTGCACTGACCCACAGGGCGGTCTTTGTCCCTTCCGGGATCACATCCAACAAATCGGATTTATTCCACACAAGCAGATGTGGAATACCCTTGCTTTGGATGATGGCGAGCAATTCCTTCTCGGATTGATCCAAAGGCTGGGTGGCATCTGCTACCAGGATAGCCAGGTCGGTCTTGTTGAGTACTTGCCTGGTCTTGCGCACTCGCAGCTGTCCTAGTTCACCCAAATCGTCAATGCCTGGCGTATCAATGATCTGTACCGGGCCCAGAGGCAGCAGTTCCATTGCTTTGTATACCGGATCGGTGGTAGTACCTTTTACATCGGATACGATGGATAGATCCTGACCGGTAAAGGCATTGACCAGGCTGGACTTGCCCGCATTACGCCGCCCGAAAAAGGCGATATGAATCCGCTCACCGGTAGGGGTCTGATTCATACTGCTCATAGTGTCCTCAACCTTTCTTAGAAGCGGAAATCCCGCTCACCTTGTGCGATTTTCTCCAGACGCTCCGTACAGATATGAAGTACCCTTGGGTTGGTAATCCCCTCCAGATCCTTCTGGATCAGGGCCTCCCCTACAGAGCGGGTCTCACAGGTGGCATAGTCCTCCAGATATTCCTTTAACGTCATCAGGGCGTTGGGAAGACAGCAGTTTTGAATCTGTCCCGACTTACACAGGGACATGAAGCGATCACCAGTACGGCCCTCCCGGTAGCATGCGGTGCAGAAGGAGGGTACGTAGCCCATCTCCATCAGCCAGTGTACCACTTCGTCCAGGGTGCGGCGATCAGACACATCAAACTGGGCGGAGTTTTCTTCCTCTGCTTCCGGCTCGACATAGCCGCCTACACTGGTGCGGGAACCTCCGGAGATCTGGGATATACCCAAGTGGAGCACCCGTTCTCTGACCTCGGGGCTCTCCCGTGTGGAGATAATCATTCCGGTGTAAGGTACCGATACCCGGATGCAAGCTACGATTTTGGCAAAGATGTCGTCAGAGATGCCGTTGTCGAAAGTGCCTGGATCGATATCGTCGGCGGGGCAGACCCGAGGTACGCTGATGGTATGAGGACCAACGCCAAAGACAGCTTCCAGATGTTCCGCATGCATCAGAAGACCGGCAAGCTCATAGCGGTACAGCTCCAGGCCGAAGAGGACACCCAAACCAACGTCATCGATGCCAGCCTGCATAGCCCGGTCATGCGCCTCAGTGTGGTAGGTATAGTTGCTCTTGGGCCCGGTGGGGTGAAGCTTTTCATAGGTTTGCTTGTGATAGGTTTCCTGAAAGAGGATATAAGTACCGATACCCGCATCTTTCAACCTACGGTAGTTCTCCACGGTAGTGGCAGCGATGTTTACATTCACCCGGCGGATGGCGCCGTTTTTGTGCTTGATAGAGTAGATGGTATGAATAGACTCCAAAATGTAGTCCATAGGATTGTGGACAGGATCTTCTCCTGCCTCTAGTGCCAGCCGCTTGTGGCCCATGTCCTGAAGAGCAATGACCTCCGCCCTGATTTCCTCCTGAGTCAGCTTCTTACGGGTAATGTGCTTATTTTTAGCGTGATAGGGACAATACAGACAGCCGTTGACACAGTAGTTGGAGAGGTACAGGGGCGCAAACATGACAATACGGTTTCCATAGAAGTCCTTTTTGATCTGTTCAGCTAAGGCATAGAGCTCTTGAGTCTTGTCTTCCAACTCACAGGCCAGCAGCACGGAGGCTTCCCGGTGGTTTAGCCCTTTCCGCAGCCGGGCTTTTTCCAGTATGGCATCGATGACGGCCCGGTCTGCCTTGTGTTCATCGGCATAAGCCAGACTGTCCAGGATCTCCTGATGGTCAATAAACTCTTCCGCTTTCAAAGACTTTGGATTATACATAACTGCTTACATCCTTTCTTTGGGGTCAGCACAAGGCTTTCCCGTCAGAGATTTGCCTTTTTATGATCTCCCCGGTGGACGACTACCTGATAGCCGACTGATGCCATCCGCTTTTCCAGACAGCGTCGGCATTGGGCAGCCTCATCTCCCGTGCAGATTTTATTATCATAAAGAGCGTATTTTTTTCGCACACTAATAGGAGAAAGATTTGGCATACAAACATTTGCGCCTGCCTGAACACCCAGCTCCCGTCCCTGCGGATGGATTGTTCCCAGGGCAGTTGTAGAGGGCAGGAGTACATCGGGTAGCATCAGCCGGACAAGACCTAGCATAAAAAGTGTCAGCTCCAGAGTGCCGGCAGGCTGATCTCCGAAGGGGGTATCATGCTGTGGAATGAATGGGCCGATACCTACCATATCCGGCTCCAGTTCCCTGATGAAGAGCAGATCCTCTGCCAGATGGGCAGAGGTTTGCCCTGGAGATCCTACCATCAAGCCGCACCCTACCTGATAGCCAATTTCTTTCAGATCCCAAAGACAGCGTTTCCGGTTTTCCGGGGAGAGCTGGGAAGGATGGAGGGTGCGGTAGTGATCGGCATTGGCCGTTTCATGCCGCAGAAGGTAACGGTCGGCTCCGGTGTCAAACCACAGCTGATACACCTCCCGAGGATGCTCGCCCACCGAAAGAGTCAGGGCGCAGTCCGGCCAGTTTTGCTTGATGGCGCGGATCAGCTCAGCAATACGTTTGGGGGTATACCAGGGATCCTCACCCCCCTGAAGTACAAAGGTCCGGTATCCAAGGTCATAGCCTTCCTGGCAACATTCCAGTACCTGTTCATGGGTAAGACGATAGCGCTGGGCATTTTGATTAGAGCAGCGGATACCGCAATACAGACAATCGTTTTTGCAGTAGTTTGTAAACTCGATAAGGCCTCGGATGTAAACGTCATTTCCGTAATGAAGTTGGCGTAGGGCAACCGCTTTCTGAAAAAGGATTTGAGCGAGCCTGTCATTCCGGCCTTCGATAAGGGTGATGAACTCCTGTGCAGCGAGAGTTCCTTCCCGCTCCAGTTTATGAATCAGTGTTTCCATAGGTGGCCTCCGGCATTTTAGAGTAAACGGCTTTAGCAGTAACACCGGGCAGCATACCGGCTTTACCAGACAGGGTGCTGATGATATCACCGGGTGCGTCCAGTACAATGCTGATGATATTTACCTCCCGCTGACGATATGGGATGCCCATTCGGCCCACAATATAGTCGTTGTATTGATGCAGCAGTCGGTTGAGCGCCTCAACTGCGTCGGGCTGATCCACAACCAGGCCCAGAAGAGCTACGCGGTTTTCCATGTTTTCATCCTTTCCTGACGGATAAAATAAAATAGAGGAATTAAAAAGGATACGTTAAGATAAGCCCTTGAAAAAAGGTGTTTGTTCGACATAATGCCAATTCCGTGTCAGTCCATAGCCCGGTTTAAATATAAAGTATCAGCATGATTTTCATATCTTGTATCATAGTATGATCTTTCTAAAGAAGCAAGATGGAGGTATTAATAAATATTATGATCTGGAAGCTATATGGATACGGTAATCTGCCTGTATCCTTCTGACGTTAACTGCAACTGTTGGGCTTTTT
>JAZQMD010000032.1:0-1528 GCA_045543215.1 Oscillospiraceae bacterium | reverse complement strand
CATGGCTACGATCCGACTTCCATGCGTCAGAATAACCGGGACCATCGGAAATACCTTATTGTGGATGGACGGGTGGCCTTTACCGGAGGACTAAATTTGGCTGATGAATACATCAACCGGAGGGAGCGTTTTGGTCACTGGAAGGATACGGCTATCCGCTTGGAGGGGGATGGAGTTTGGAGCATTACCGTGAGTTTCCTTGCTATGTGGGGATTTACTCAGGGGGAGAGGGATAATTTTAATCATTATAGGGCTGAACCGGCGCCGGCGGTAGAGGGAACTCAGGGTTATGTCCAACCCTACTGGGACTGCCCCTGGGACGAAGAGCCGGTGGGGCAGACGGTCTACCTCAATCTAATCAGCAAAGCCAAGCGGTATGTTTACATGACAACTCCTTACCTGGTACTGGATTATGCGACCACTATCGCTCTAAAGAATGCAGCCAGATCCGGGGTAGATGTGCGTATTCTTACTCCACATATTCCGGATAAAAAGGCTGTTTTTGAGCTGACCCGTGCCCACTACGAGGAGCTTTTGGAGGCAGGGGTGCGCATTTTTGAATATACACCTGGCTTCATTCATGCTAAGAATTTTGTGGCCGATGACTTATATGGAACGGTGGGGACAATTAATATGGACTATCGCAGTATGTTTCTTCACTTTGAAAATGGGGTATTGCTCTATCAAACGGATACTGTGGAAGCCTTGCGCCAGGATTTTCTCAACACTCAGAAGATTAGTCAGGAGGTATCCGTGGAATGGTGCCGTCAGGTGCTATGGATCAGGCAGATTTTTCGTAGTATTTTAAAGGTATTTGCCCCACTGTTGTGAGGGATAAATGCCTGTTTCAAGAGAAGGAAAAAGGAAGGCCACGGAGATTTCTCCGTGGCCTTCCTTTTTTAGATAAGAGAGCCAAATTTAGCCTAGAAATATCTGCGTCCAATGATGACCGAAGATGGTATCGGAATGAATATAACCAATACCGATGGCGGTAATATTGCTATTTAGGATATTGGTCCGATGAGATGAAGAATTCATCCAAGCTTCCATGACCTTGGAAGGTGTAGGCTGTCCGGCAGCAATGTTTTCTGCAACGACACGGTAAGATACACCGGCCTCATCCAGGGCAGTAAACCAACTGCTGCCGTTTGGCCGGGTGTGGGACATGCTTTCAATCAGCTCTTCGGCGCGCAACTGAGCGACTGCACACAGTCCCTCGTCCAACCGGAGGGCTGGCAGGCCCGCGTCTGTACGGGCATCATTGACTAACCGAAGTACTTCCTCTCGTAAGGATTGAAGGGTCTGTTTTGGACTGTCTGGGGAAGAAGGCTGCTCGGGGTTGGGGGATTGGGAGGGTTGATCTGAGACAGCATCGTCTTGGACAATGGAATCACTGAGCCGACATAGAACAGTGGCTGCCTGGGCCCGGTCCATAAGGTTACTTCCACTGAAACTGCCGTCACCCATGCCGGTGAGCAGGCCAATGGCATAACAGGTGGACACAGCATTTTGATAGTTTACAGGAATA
>JAZQMD010000031.1:0-1574 GCA_045543215.1 Oscillospiraceae bacterium | reverse complement strand
TCCCTTTTCATCCTTAATAAACTTCTTCTTTTATAATCCTTAATCATTTCCAACGCCTCTGGTGAGAGGAGGAGTAAAGCGATAAGGTTTGGCAGAGCCAGCAGGCCGTTAAACAGGTCGGTAAGCTGCCATACTGCTGTCAGCTCTCCTACGCTGCCAGCCACAATGACACCCAGAAAAACCACCCGATAAACCCACAGCATCCCTCTATCCCCACACAGGCTCTCAATCCCCCGCTGTCCATAAAACCCAGCGCCAAGCAGAGATGTGAATGCAAACAACACCAGGCAGATAGAGACCAGTCCGGTCCCCGCCTCCCCCAGCACCGTGGCAAAGGAAGCCGCTGTTAAAGGGGCACCCACCATGTGTTCCGGTACATGTCCCGCACGCAGTAGGGAAAGCGCTCCCTCCATCGTATATACCCCCGAAGTGAGGATGACAAGCGCGGTAACGGTGCATACCACCAAAGTGGCCAAAAATACCTCAAAGATTCCCCACATCCCCTGTTCTGCCGGGTCGTCTACCTCAGCTGCAGCATGGGCAATGGAAGAGGAGCCCATACCAGCCTCATTTGTAAACACCCCACGAGCCACGCCGAAACGCAGAGCAGTCGCTATGGAATATCCCCCAATGGCCGCCTTTGGCTGAAAGGCGCAGGAAAAAATAGACTCCAGCGCAGCAGGAAGCGCCTGATAGTTTGCAACCAGCACCACCAGTCCGCCCCCTACGAACAGCAAAGCCATCGCTGGCACCAACAGCTCGCTTACCCGCCCAATGCGCCCCACACCTCCTAGCACTACCAGGCCGGTGAGTAGAGCGGCACCAAATCCTACTGCCAGCTTACTCCATCCCAGGGAGCTATGAAGAGCAGTGGACATAGAGTTCGCCTGCACCATACTCCCCCCGGTGAGAGTCTGAAAAAGGAGGGCCAGCGAGAAAATCTTAGCCAGCCATTTCAGTCCCAGTCCATCCTCTATATAACACATAGGCCCACCCTGCCAGCCTGTGGCAGTCCGACGGCGGTAACGCACCGCCAGGGCCTTTTCTCCACAGCTGGTCATCATTCCCAAAAAGGCGGATACCCACATCCAAAACACTGATCCCGGCCCGCCGAAAAATACTGCGGTTGCAACCCCGGCGATAGATCCGGTACCGATCGTGGCCGCCAAGGCAGTAGCCAAGGCCTGCAACTGGGTAACTCCTCCTTTTTTCCGGTCTTTTTTTCCCCGAAGGATTCCCCCCAGGGAGGCCCGCCACCAAATTTTCCAGTCAAAAATCTGTAAAAAGCCAGTGCGTAGAGAATAATACCCTCCCACTGACAAAAACATGCACAACAACCATGGGTTCCAAATTGCATCTCCAAGCCGCTCCAAAAACACCATGTCCGCATACCCCCCTTCCCCATGGATATGCGGACATGAATATAATTATGTGACCTTCAGCCGGCCTTTACCATTGCGTAAACGCAGACGATCCCCTGCCTGCTTAGGCAGCATCCCCATTTGATATAGTACAGGGATGAGGGTGGCGAAAAGAAGAACCAGCATGATCGTCTGTATAGGAAGCATGATCGT
>JAZQMD010000030.1:0-4819 GCA_045543215.1 Oscillospiraceae bacterium | reverse complement strand
GGCTGGGCGATGTAAGACGCCTCAGCAGCAGCCGTTGTTGCAGCAGCAATTGTTGTTGCAGCAATTGTTGTTGCAGCCGTTGTTGTTGCAGCAGTTGTTGCCGCCGTCCCAGCTGTTACCGCCACAGCAGCAGACCAGGAGAACCAGGATGATGATCCACCAGCAGCTACCGCCGCCAAATCCACTATTGCCAAAACACATTGTCTCATTTCACCTCGCTTCCCGGCAACGGGCCCCTGCTGGAGTGCCGCAGATTGTACGGCTTTCCCTCAGGTGTCTGTCGCCTTCATCTGGGTTATCCTATGTAGGTGGGCCTCGGATTGACACTGAATCGTTGAAGAAAAACAAAAGCCATGTCCACTGGGACTGCCGGAAGGCGGTTTAGTTGGCAGTGGAAGGCTATCAAGATTAGGAGTTGAAGCATATTGCCAGAAGAGAAAAGCACCAGCAGCGGCCAGCAGTCCAATAGACAAGGAGGCAGAAGGCCTAGGAAGCACCGCCGTACCATGACCGCCCAGCTATCTGGAGCATTGCTGTATGTGCTGTTTATCATCGGGGTATCAGCTATCTTGGCCACTTTGGGTTGGACTTGGGCTAACGATGTGCTGGCTCTGAATAAAGCGCCGGTGGTCGCTGTGGTTACCTTGCCTGATGATATCTTTACAACTAAGGAGATAAAAGTGGAACGGGAAGGGGAGGACGGAACGGTTACCTTGGAGACTGAGACGGTGAAACGGGCCGACATGGATTTTGTGGCAGGTCTGCTGCGTGAGGAGGGATTGATTGAGTATAAATTTCTGTTCAAAATTTTTGCCTCCTTTACCGGTGCAGATGTGGAACTTGCGGCCGGCACCTATGAGTTGGACTCCGACATGGACTATCGGGCCCTGCTGGCTAACATGGGTCGAAATTCCGCAACCAAACAGGTGGTGGAGGTGACTATCCCAGAGGGATATAATGTAGATCAAATCTTTGCATTGCTAGAGGAGAAAGGGGTGGCTTCGGTGAAGGAACTGGAGGAAATGGCGGCAACCCACGACTATAAATTTGAATGGCTGGTACCCTTGAACATCCCCTTGGGGGACTACCATCGGCTGGAGGGGTTCCTCTTCCCCGACACATACCAATTCTATATGGGGCAGGATCCTCTGTACGTCATCAACAAGATGCTCCAAGGCTTTGATGCCAAAATTATGCCATACCTGGAGGAGATTAACGCAAATGAGGATTACAACCTATATGATCTTGTCACCATCGCCTCTATGATCGAGAAGGAGACAGATGGCACCGATCAATCTACTATCGCCTCGGTGATCTATAACCGGCTGGAGGATAACAGTGGCGGTACCCGCGGTTACCTTCAGATCGATGCAACTCTGGCCTATATCAATGGCGGCAAGATTCCCACAGAGGCGGACAAGTCTATTGAGTCTCCTTATAATACCTACCTCTATCCGGGTCTACCGGAAGGGCCTATTGCCAATCCCGGTATGACAGCCCTATATTCTGCCATGAATCCGGAGAATACCAGATATTATTACTATGTGCTCAACCCGGAAAGCGGTCGACATGAGTTTTCCCGGACCTACGACGATCACCAGAAGCTGGTGAACAGGTATGCCTCCAATGGGTAAGCCGGAATTGTTGGCTCCTGCTGGGGATTTGGAGCGCCTGCAGATGGCGGTGGCCTATGGGGCAGATGCGGTGTATCTCGCCGGGAATGATTTTGGTATGCGGGCCTTTGCTGGCAACTTTGATGAAGATGGTCTGCGTCAGGCAGTAGGATTATGTAAGGCTAAAGGGGTTCGGATCCATGTTACCTGTAACACCATGGCCCGTAATTGCGAGGCCGACCGAATGCCACCTTTTCTGGAATACCTGGAGGAGCTTGGGGTAGATGCGGTCATTGCCGCCGATGTGGGGGTACTGGCTCTGTGTAAAAAGCATGCGCCTCATCTACAGATCCATATTTCTACTCAGGCAGGGGTCACCAACTATCAAAGCGCCTGTGCCTGGTATGATTTGGGGGCCAGCCGGGTGATTCTGGCCCGAGAGCTCTCTTTGGAGGAAATCCGGGAGCTACGGGTTAAGACTCCCGGGGATTTGGAGATTGAAGCTTTTGTTCACGGGTCCATGTGTATGGCCTACTCCGGCCGTTGCCTGCTGTCCAACTATATGACCGGGCGGGATGCCAGTCGCGGAGCCTGTGCCCAGCCCTGCCGATATAAGTACGCCCTTGTGGAGGAGAAAAGGCCGGGGGAATACTTCCCAATTTTTGAAGAGGATGGGGAGACATTTATTCTCAATTCCCGGGATATGTGTATGATTGACTATGTCCCAGACCTGCTGGAGGTAGGGCTGGATTCTCTCAAGATCGAGGGTCGGGCCAAAAGTGCTTACTATGCCGCCGTGGCCACCGCCGCCTATCGTCATGCCATCGATGCAGCGGCAGAGGGTAGACCGCTAGAGCGGGTGTGGCGGGATGAAGTGGAGAAGGTATCCCACCGTCATTACTCCACTGGATTTTATTACGGCGATCCAGGCCAGTATACTGAGGATGCACGGTATATCCGAGACTGGCAGGTAGTGGCGGTGGTGGAGGAGTGTGACGATAGCGCTCTTGCGACACTCTCTCTGCGCAACAAATTCTCTGCCGGAGATCAGCTGGAGCTGGTGGGCCCCGACGTGGCTGCTATCTCCTTTGTCGTTCCTATGATGGAGGATATGGATGGCAAGCACCTGGAGCAGCCCCGTACCCCTCAGATGAAATTTCGTATGAAGCTGCCTCGGAAGGTTCCTGCTCTCTCATTTTTACGAGCCTGCCGCCCGAATTCTTAAAAGCATCAGAAAAACAGGGGCTGTTCAGGCAGACCCTGTTTTTCTATTTTTTATGAGAAAGAAATTTGTTTGACAGCAGGGGGGTATTCTGTTATACTGAGAGAAAAGAGAGAAAAGGGCGAATTGACGTGTAAGCAGGCTGTATTTGTCAGAATGGGACGTTTTGCCGATGCCTGCCCCCCAGACTAGGCTTTCTTCCACAGTCAGATATAGGCTGCGTTTGTCAAACAGGGACGATGTGTCTGTGCGCTCTGGTTTTATAGTGTTTTCTGCTTTCGGTACGCCGAAGGCAGATTTTTTTGGCTACGATAGGGAACAGAGATTGGGTAAAGAGCCAAATTTTAGACTTGACAATGGGATGGATTGTGGTAAAATATTTTAATAAATATTGTAAAGTTGCTGTGACGGAACTAAGTCTGCCGCGCTGGGCTGAGCGAGAAGGGAATGGTGAAAGCCCTTTACCAAGCGGGTGGGTGTGCCACTCCGGAGCGGCCCGGGATGACCGGGACGTCTCATCCTCGTTATCGGATGACTGAAGATGTCTCCTCTTGGGGATAATCAGGGTGGTACCGTGGAATGGATTTTCCGCCCCTGACTTTTGTCAGGGGCGGGTTCTTCTTTTCAGGTCCAGATACCATACCATATTTTTAATTTGGAAGGATTATGATATTAATGAACAAGCCAAAGCCCTTTGGGGTCAATGAACTGCGGGAGATGTTTCTAAAATTTTTTGAAAGTAAAGATCATCTTCGCCTGCCGAGCTTTTCTCTTATTCCCCAGAATGACGCATCCTTGTTGCTGATTAATTCGGGGATGGCCCCTATGAAACCCTGGTTCACCGGAGAGCAGGCGCCGCCCCGCCGCCGGGTATGCACCTGTCAGAAGTGTATTCGTACCGGTGATATTGAGAACATTGGGCACACCGCCCGACACGGCACGTATTTTGAGATGCTGGGCAACTTCTCTTTTGGGGATTATTTCAAGAAGGAGGCCATTGCCTGCAGTTGGGAATTCCTGACCTCACCGGAGTGGGTTGGGCTAGACCCGGATCGCCTCTATCCGTCGGTTTATCTGGATGATGATGAGGCTTGGAATATTTGGCATAAGGACATTGGTATCTCAGCTGAGCGCATTTTCCGTTTTGGTAAGGAGGACAACTTCTGGGAGCATGGCTCCGGCCCCTGCGGGCCCTGTTCGGAGATCTACTATGACCGGGGAGAAGCGTATGGCTGCGGCAAACCCGGGTGCACCGTTGGCTGTGATTGTGATCGTTATATTGAGGTGTGGAACAACGTATTCTCCCAGTTTGATAACGATGGAGAGGGCAATTATACTGAACTTAAGCAGAAGAACATCGACACCGGCATGGGACTGGAGCGATTGGCCTGCGTCTGCCAGGAGGTTGCTTCTCTTTTTGATGTGGATACGGTCATGAACATTACTAACAAAGTTTCTGAGATCACCAGGGCGCATTATGGACAGAGCAGGGAGAAGGATGTTTCGCTACGGGTCATTACTGATCATATCCGTTCGGCCACTTTCATGATCTGTGACGGTGTGCTTCCATCTAATGAAGGGCGGGGCTATGTCCTGCGCCGCCTGCTGCGCAGGGCTGCCCGCCATGGAAAGCTGCTGGGGGTAAATGAACCCTTTCTCTACCAGGTGTGCGCCACCGTTATCCATGAAAATGAGGGGCACTATCCTGAGCTGAAGGAGCGACAGGATTATATCACCAAGGTTATCCATGTGGAGGAGCAGAACTTTGCCAAGACCATCGACGGCGGTATGGCAATTTTCAATGACCTGCTTGCTGGACACAAGGAAAAAGGTGAGACGGTATTCTCCGGGGCGGATGCCTTCAAACTGTATGACACCTACGGCTTCCCAATCGACCTGACGGTGGAGATGGTGGTCGAGCAGGGCATGACGGTAGATCAAGAGGGATTCAAGGCTTTGATGGAGGAGCAGCGGCATCGGGCCC
>JAZQMD010000029.1:0-8313 GCA_045543215.1 Oscillospiraceae bacterium | reverse complement strand
TCAAACTCGGCAGCCTGACCTATGACAATAGGACCGGAGCCCAGTACCAATACCTTTTTAATCTCAGGATTCTTTGGCATTACCTCTCACCTCCCATGCTGGCTACAAAGCGGTCAAATAAGTACTCCGTATCTTTAGGGCCCGGGGATGCCTCTGGATGAAACTGAACGGTAAAACACGCCGACCGCTTATACCTTAGTCCCTCTACGCTGCCATCGTTGACATTGACATGGGAAATTTCGGCCACCGCCGGATCCACGCTCTCCTCACACACACAGTAGCCATGGTTCTGGGAGGTAATTAACACCCGCCCGGTTTCCACATCCCGCACAGGATGGTTTCCCCCTCGATGACCAAAACTCATCTTACGGGTCTTGGCTCCGGTAGCCAGAGCGAGAAGCTGATGACCCAGGCAGACTGCAAAAATAGGAATCTGGCTGTCATAAATCTTTCTAATTTCACTGATGATCTCCACGTTATCAGCTGGATCACCGGGGCCGTTTGAGAGCATCACTCCGTCAAAGGCACCAGCTAATACCTCCTGGGCGTGGGTATGGGCGGGGAAAACCGTAACCTGACATCCCCGACGGGTAAGGCATCCAATCATATTTTGCTTGACACCGAAGTCCATTAGAGCTACCCGGCAGATTTGATCCCCCTCTGCTGGAAACACCTCCGCTTGGCGTCGGGTAACCTGTTCCACCGTACCTGCTACCCGATAAGCGTTAATCTTTGGAAGAAGTTCATCCATAGAAAAATGCTCCGCACAGGTGATCATGCCGTTCATCGTTCCCTGGTTGCGGAGTATCCGTGTAATGGCCCGGGTATCAACACCCTCTACGCCAACAATATCATGTTGTTTTAAATAATCATCCAGTCTCCCCTGACAACGGAAATTACTCCCACGAGCAGACAGATGGCGTACCACAAAAGCAGGGCACCAGGGACGAAAAGACTCATTATCCTCCTCATTAACACCGTAATTACCTATAAGTGGATAAGACATCACAATCCCTTGTCCGGCATAGGAGGGATCAGTCAAAATCTCCTGATAGCCTGTCATGGAGGTATTGAAAACCATCTCGCATACACAATCATGCGCAGCACCAATGGATCGCCCCTGGAACATAGCACCGTTTTCTAAAATCAAAGTTGCTTTCATCCTTTGCATTCCCACCTTTGATAATTTTATACATTTTAACAAATTTTCCGGTGGAACACAATAAAAACTCCATTCCTTTCCCCATCAATTTTTAAAATCGGAATTTTGGACAAAGTCACAGTGTATAACCAAATTTTCTAAGGTCATAATGATTAAGACAACGTCCTATCACGTCTGCTCTTTCAAAGAAAACGGAGGAATCCTCTATGATCATCACCCTGCTGCGTACCATCATCCTATATATCCTTATCGTAGTCGGCATCCGACTGCTTGGTAAGCGACAGGTAGGTGAACTGGAACCCACCGAGCTGGTTTTGGCCCTTCTCATTGCCGATCTGGCTTCTGTCCCCATGCAAGACAACGGCATCCCTATCCTCACCGGTATCATTCCAATCGTTGTCCTCCTTTGCCTTGCCACAATTATGTCAGTGCTTATGGTTCGCAGCGTCAAGTTTCGCGCCCTACTATGCGGTCGGCCCAGTATCGTGATAGAAAAGGGAATGATTAAACAGGAAGAGCTGCGCCGCAACCGTCTGACTGTGGACGAGCTAATGGAAGAACTGAGAATCAAGGGATATACCGACCTTTCCTCCATCCGTTACGCTATCCTGGAAACCAGCGGACAACTATCAGTACTCCCCTTCGCAGCCGAGAAGCCTGTTACTGCCGAACAAATGGATCTGGCTTATGAAGATCCCGGCTTGCCTGCTATCATCATCACCGATGGGCGCCTCCTCTCCCATAACCTGAAGGACCGGGGCTATGAGGATGTATGGTTAAAAAAGCAGTTGGAAAAGCATGGAGTTAAACGGATCGATCAGGTCTTTTTATTGACAGTGGACGAACTTGGACGAACATATTTTGTGGAAAAGGAGGGGAAGTCATGAAGCGGCTTTGGATCTCCGCCGCCATAATCATCACCCTTGCGGGGGTTGCATTAACCAACGTATGGTATTTAGATCAATTTGTAGCACGCATTTCTCTCATGTTGCAGCAGGCCCAGCAATCCATGGAGCAGGACGATTTAGAGCGGGCCAGTCGGCTTACCCGGCAGGCTTGGGAGGAGTTTGACCAACAGGCCTTCTACCTCCATGTCACCCTATCCCATCAGGAAATTGATGCTGTAGAGATCTCCTTCAGTGAAGTGTCGGAATATTTACGACTCCAAGAACCAGGTGGGGAATACGCCGCTGCCAATGCCCGGCTGCTTTCCAAAATATATCTTCTTGCTGAAGCAGAGCAATTTACTGTAAAAAATGTGCTGTGAAAATAGCCCCCCATCGTTTGTCTTAAAAGTTTAGCAGGACGCATGGCTACAGCCATGCGCCCTGCTTTCAGCTAAAGTCTATTTTTCTGCCAGCAGCTTATTTAGTTCTGCCATAAAAGTATTGATATCCTTAAACTGGCGATATACCGATGCAAAACGTACATAAGCCACCTCATCCATCCCCTTAAGGCGCTTCATGACCATCTCACCAATCTCTGGGCTAGATACCTCCCGCTCCATCTTGTTTTGAAGGGTCTGCTCAATCTCATTTGTTAGCTGCTCTAGAATTTCCAGAGGAACGGTTCGCTTTTCACAAGCCTTAATCATACTGCTGAGCAGTTTACTCTTGTCAAAAGTTTGGCGGCTGCCATCCTTCTTGATCACCACCAAGGGCAGACTTTCCATAGTCTCGTATGTAGTAAAGCGCCGGCGGCACTCTAGGCATTCCCGGCGGCGGCGTATACTGCTACCTTCATCGGCAGGGCGGGAATCCACCACCTTGCTCTCCAAATTGGTACAGTAGGGACACTTCATAAAGCTATCCTCCTTCTGTCTGATATCGGTACATAACATGCTGTACCATGGAGGTACAGAGCGTAAAGACAACTGAGTTAAAAAGTCATCTTATTTTCTCTGCGCCAATCATACCATATTTTTCTACCTTTTGGTATCCATAAATTTAATTTTTTATATTTTTGAATATTTTATTTTTTCCTGAGCATACTGTTCTTGTAACCCAGACGGGTATTTACCTTCAACACATTTGGTGAAAGGACGCTCATCATGAACAATCAGAACAACAACCAGAACAACATCGAGAATAAGAAGAACAACGCCCCTGAGGACAAGAAAAACAACACCCCCGAGAATAAGAAGAACAACAGCTTCCAAAACCGCAACGACAATCAGAGTCGCTAACTTTAAAAGTTAGCAAAAGAGAGGAAGGCAAATGCCTTCCTCTCTTTTATTAATTTCTTTCAAGCTTCAATTTCATAAATTTGTTCCGGTTACTTTGTTCCAAAGATGCGATCTCCAGCATCGCCCAGGCCAGGGACGATATATCCGTGATCATTAAGCCTTTCATCCACAGCAGCACAGTATATCTCCACATCTGGGTGATCCTTTTGTACCCGCTCCACTCCTTCGGGGGCGGCGATAATATTCATCAGCTTAATATGCTTGCAGCCATAGTTTTTCATAAATTGAATAGCCGCAGCAGCAGATCCTCCGGTGGCCAGCATGGGATCCAGAATGATCACGTCCCGATCAGCAATATCACTTGGCATTTTGCAATAATATTCCACTGGCTCCAAAGTCTTTGGATCGCGGTATAGGCCGATATGCCCCACCTTAGCCGAAGGAATAAGGGTAAGAATTCCATCTACCATCCCTAATCCAGCCCGGAGGATGGGTACAATCGCCAACTTTTTCCCTGCCAAGATTCGAAAAGAACTGGTAGCCACCGGGGTGGTAATTTCTACTGTCTTCAAAGGTAAATCACGGGTGGCCTCATAACACATCAATGTTGCAATTTCAGAAACCACCTCTCGAAAATTCTTTACTCCAGTGTTCACGTCACGCAGGATGGCCAACTTGTGCTGGAGGAGAGGATGGTCAAGCACTCGAACCTTTTCCATATTCATTACGTTCATTCCTCTTTTTGCTTATTCAGGCGCTCCCGCTCCGCTTGGGAGAGTCTGTGATAGTTCGGCACAAGGGCCTCGGCGGTAATCGTCCTGCCCACCCTGGCAAGCTCCAATCCCTGTCTGGCCACCCCCCAGGCTGTCTGGAAAAGTAGGTGCTGTGGGGCCATCACAGCCGGAATCTCCTGTTCTTGGAAAGCATTATAGCATAACCGTGCCCCATCTCCAACAAGAATCTGTGTTTTCCCTGACTTTTTTATTTCCTCCATCAGTTTGTCCAGGGAAATAGCCCGATCCTCCGTCAGACGGTCTGGACACCCCCTCCTTGCCTGGAAACGAGCATTATATACCTGCTGACGGCGGGCATCCATAACGGGGCACAGTTCTCCCCCCAAGTGAACAACCTGCCAAGCCATAGCTTCCAAAGTAGAGCATGCCGCACAAGGCTTATCCACAGCCCAGGCCAAGCCCTTCGCGGTGGATACCCCGATGCGCAAACCTGTAAAGGAGCCAGGCCCTGCGGCCACGGCTATCAAGTCCATTTCTCCCAGGGTCAAGCCGGTATTTTTTAGCAAATCCTCGACCATAGGCATGAGGGTTGTGCTGTGGGTAAGCCCGGTACGCTGAAAATTCTGGGCAATGAGTAGTTCATCTTCACACACAGCCACCGAGGCTGCCAGGGCGGAGGATTCCAAGGCCAAAATCTTCATAGCTCCACCCCTTCTATGTGAATAATTCGTTGGTTGTCTGCTGCTCCTCTGCAGATGGAGACAAAGACGATCCTCTCCCCTTCCAGGGCCTCACTCCCCCGCTCACTCCACTCCACGGCGCAAACGCCTCCCCGCTCTAAATAATCCTCCCAGCCAATGTCAAACAACTCTTCAGCCCCACTTAGCCGGTATAAATCAAAATGGAACAAAGGGAGCCTACCTCCATCATACTCGTTGACAATGGTATAGGTAGGACTGGTTACCCGATCTGTAATTCCCAGACCAGTAGCTAAACCGGAAATAAAGGCAGTTTTTCCAGCTCCCAGATCCCCGGTAAAAGCCACAATCGTCCCAGCCCCCAGCTTTTCCGCCAAACGCTCCCCAAGCGCCTGTGTCTCCGCCAAACTATTTGTCATAAATTCCATAGTCATACTCCAAATTATGAAGATTATCTAAAGTTTAGAAAATCATTATAGCATATTCTAAGATTTTATGGTATACTACTTTCCACTGTTTTCCATGGCTACAGAGAGGAGGTTTTCCTTTTGTTTTTTATTGACACTTTGCGCAGCTTTTTTAAAAAGGGTGACCTGCTCCTGTTGACCCTCTGCCTACTTGCCAGTAGCTTTGGCTTAATCCTCATTTATTCTTCTACCCGCTGGAGTGCAGAGCGCCACGGTGATCCTTTGAAGCAGCTTATTTTTATCCTCATTGGCCTGGTGGCCTATATCATCTTTACCTTTGTAGATATTGAACTTATTTTGGAAAAATCCTGGATTTTTCTGTTTCTGTTTAGCGTGGTCTTGTTACTCTTACTCATCCCTTTCGGCGTGGAGGATAACACAGGCAACCGTAACTGGATGTATTTGCCCGGCATCCCCTTCAGCCTCCAGCCTGCAGAAATTGTCAAGCTTTTCTTTGTCCTCCTTCTGGCCCGCATCTTGAATCGCTATCGGGAATATGGCATCAGCCGCCCCCTTCCCTTAATCAAAATGGCTGCCTTCACCCTATTTTTTATGGGGCTTAACACCGTTTTGTCCAGCGATTTCGGCATGTCCCTTGTTTACCTGTTCATCCTGGCCATCATGGCCTTTGTGGCCGGAGTGCGTCTGCGGTGGTTTGCCCTGACCCTGATGGGAGGAGTTGTTTTTCTTGTCGCAGCTTGGTCCCATCTGCCCAATCATATCCAGATGAGAGTTAAGATTCTACTGGATCACGACCTGGATCCACAGGGGGTTGGTTGGCATCAGGCCCGTTCTTTACTGGCCATCGGCTCTGGCAAATTGACCGGCATGGGATACCTCCAGGGAAAGCAAACACAGTCCGTCTATGAATCCTCACTCCCAGCGCGGCACACTGACTTTATTTTTTCCGTATGTGGCGAGGAGTTTGGCATGATCGGCTGCATTC
Organism: Oscillospiraceae bacterium; assembly: GCA_045543215.1. Lineage (GTDB taxonomy): Bacteria > Bacillota > Clostridia > Oscillospirales > Oscillospiraceae > DXYV01. Next base: position 2,121 of record JAZQMD010000029.1, on the reverse strand, counting down.
TCCTGCTCCTCCTTCTCCTGACTATTATCCTGCGCTGTGTTCATATCTCCCGCCAGGCACGTAGCCACCTGTCCGCTTTTATTTCCATGGGATTGGCCGGAATGCTCATGACCCAGATTATTATTAATGTTGGCATGTGTCTCTATGTAGCCCCAGTGGTTGGCCTGACTCTCCCTTTCGTCAGCTATGGTGGCTCCTCTATCCTTACTACTTTTGCCGCCATGGGGGTAATCTCCGGCATCAAGATGCGATCCCTACCAAGCTGGCTGAAGGATCGAAGCCAACTTTGATCTCTGCCCGGCATAATTTTCCACATCGGGTTTTCCCATATTTTTACGGTCCCTCCTCCACCAATTCTTTACAGGATAAGCATTTCTTTTTGCATAAAGCAACTCTTTTGGCAAAAACTATGGATACTTTCATGAAACAAGGAGGTATCCTTTTGAAACACCGTTGCGCCACCTTAGTGGTCTTATTCTCCCTGGCAATGGCCTTGGTCATTCCCACATCCGCCCTGTTCTTCTCCGGCGATGTGGAAGAAGAGGTTTATGTGGCCTCTTTTTCCAAAAACGGCCTTTCCACCGACACCTTTTCCTTTGCTCCTGAGGACTTTATGGTCTCCGGGAATGCAGAGCTGAATTCCATCGTCCTCAACTCCCTCCCCGCTTCCGGGGCTGGACTTCTCAAGCTAGGCGGTCAGGATCTTCATGTGGGGGACTCCATCTCCATGAATGCCGTGACCGGTCTGCAATTTTATCCCCTATCCATCCCCACGGTTTCTGACACTGACTTTACCTTTACCCCCGTATTTGCCGACGGATTGACTGGGGAAGAGGTCACCGTCTCTCTTTATGTACTCGCCCAGACCAATTCTGCTCCCATCGCCGAGAACCTCACTTTGTCCACCTATAAAGACGTTGCTATTACCGGACAGTTTGCCGCCGTCGACCCGGAAGGGGATATTGTTACCTTCCAGATGATAAGCAAGCCCGCCCGGGGGAAGGTGGAGATGAGTGAGGATGGCTCCGGAGCCTTTGTCTACACCCCTTATGAGGGAAAGACAGGAAAAGATTCTTTTTCCTATGTAGCTGTGGACAGTGTTGGCAACACTTCTAAAGAGGCCACGGTGCGCATCACCATCTCCAAAGCAAAAACCAAGGTAACCTACGCCGATATGTCCGGTCATCCATCTTACCGCTCCGCTATCCGCCTGGCTGAAGAGGGGGTACTGGTAGGTGCCCAGGTAGATGGTGTCTATCACTTTTATCCCGATCTGGCCGTATCTCGGGATGAATTCGTAGCCATGGCCATGAGCGCCGCTGGGTTGGAGTCTCTCCAGGGAATCAGCGTTACTGGGTTTGCCGACGACAACACCATCCCCACCTGGGCCAAAGGCTATGTCTCTTCTGCGCTGCGCTCTGGCGTTGTAAAGGGAGCGGCGGACGGAAACGGAGCTATCTGCTTTAACACCGGCAGCACCATCACCAAGGCAGAGGCTGCAGTCATCATAGACCGCCTGCTCAACGTCTCCGACGTGTCTGGAGCGGAAGCCATGGCCGAGACAGTACCTGCCTGGGCAGGCCAGGCTGCGGTCAATATGAACGCTGTGTCCGTACTCTCTGACCTGTCCAATATGGATCAGGGGCTCACCCGCGCTCAGGTTGCTGATATCATTTGCGCCATGCTGGAAGTACTGGACAACCGGAACACCGGGTGGTTTTGAGCTGTTCTTGACAACCAAGGCCCTCAGTCAGTCACAATTCTTTGAAAAGAGGAGGTCGGCTTTTGCCCCCTCCTCTTTTCATCATCGTTTATAAAAAGTGTAAAGCCTTTATTCAAAATCAAAAGGAGGCGCATCCCTACTTTGCCCCACAGTATCCCCTTCATAAGGGATCTCCTCAGGAACCACCTGATGGGCAGACTCAGTCTCTTCATCAACCGACTGAGCAAAGCCCCCCCTTCCACCTGCCATATTCCTGCGTAGCTGCATCTCCTGCCATTGTGCCTTGGTAATAAGCAACTGACGTGGCTTGGAACCCTCAAACGGCCCAACCACCCCCTTTTCCTCCATCTGATCCACCAGGCGGGCTGCGCGTGAGTAACCCAGCTTCAAACGGCGCT
>JAZQMD010000028.1:0-3277 GCA_045543215.1 Oscillospiraceae bacterium | reverse complement strand
GACCGCTTGGCCTCCGACTTTGGAGTACGGAAAATCAGGTCAAAGTCTATTAAGCAGTCCAAATAATTGGATCCCAGCCGCACTTTGGCCCCCAAGGACTCCAACTGCTCAATGGTTCCATGGAAACTCTCCCTTTCATTTTTATCGCACGCTGTGACGGAGATCCCGTTTTCCAAAAGCATCTTGATTAAGGGACGGTTACTCACACCAATGCCCAATACCGCTACCTGTTTCCCTTTTAATGCCTCTAAATATTCTTTCATTGTAAGCGCCATTATATCCTCTCCTAAAAAATAGGCTATTTGCGCCAAAATGATACCACATCCGCTGTGCGGTTGTGGTATCATCTATTGACAGTCAAAACATCCAGGTTCAAATATTGCTTTGTTATTATTATACCCTAACCGGATTAATTTGACAATCATTCTCTTTTCAAGTACAATACACAACATGCAAGTAAGCTGGACAGCCACGCGTCCAGGCCGAAAGGCCGGCCGTGAGGAAAGTCCGGGCTCCAAAGGGCAAGGATAAGGGGTAACGCCCGCCGAAGGCGACTTCAGGACAAGTGCAACAGAGATATACCGCCAGCAAAGGCTGGTAAGGGTGGAAAGGCGGAGATAAGCGCCCGCCCGATGACTGGGAACTGCTCATCGCTGTAAACTCTATCCGGAGCAACACCGTGGGTGACGCAACAGGCTGGCCCAGCCGCGTCCAGGAGGTGGCTTGAGCATACCGGCAACGGCATGCCTAGATAGATGGCTGTCTTAAAAGACAGAACCCGGCTTATAGGCTTGCTTGCAAAATGGAGAGGGCGGGGCCTCATGCGGCCTCGCTCCTCCTTTCTTTAAAAAGGAGGAATCCCTTTTATGACCAGTTTTCTTTCCGCCCCTCTGGGAGCATTACTCACTGCTTTATCCCTGCTACCTATGAAAAGCTGCGCTCCCCCAATCACGGTAGAAGCAGATGTAAGAACTGAAATTTTGGAAACAGCAGAATATGGTGTCCCACTACCTGATGGGAAGTCAGTAGAAGACAGCTGGTTTGAGGATGCTGCCTTTATCGGTCATTCACTCATTGCGGGATTTTCTGCATACAGTGGCCTGCAAGTATCTGATTATTACTATCTTTCCGGTGCAAGCGTAGAATCCTTGCTCGATTCCAAAGAGATTCATCTGCCAGGGAATCGGATAGGGTCACTAAAATCAGAAATGAGCCAACATAATTATGGAAAGATTTATCTGATGATGGGAATCAATGAAATTGCTGGAAATTTGGATGTACTCAAATCCGATTATTTAAATTTGATTGATACGGTGCGCGAGTATAATTCGAATGCGGAAATTTATGTCCTTTCCGTCTTACCGGTAACCAAAAGAAAGGACGCTGAAGGTGACTTCACCATAGAGCGTATCTTGGGCTATAATAATATGCTGATGGATATGTGCAAACTGGCAGAGTGCTGGTATTTGGACCTATATAGCTGTTTTGTCGGTGAGGATGGTTTTCTCCCCTCCTCGGCTTCCTTCGACGGTATTCATTTGGAAGAGGAGCAGTACCTGATTATGCTTGACTATCTTCGCACCCATACCACACAGAGATAAATCCGATCAAAAGATGGAGGTGGAAACTTATTACAGTTTCCACCTCCATCTTTTTCATCTTAACCTTGCTCCCAGTTGTGGTACACATTTTGAACATCATCGTTGTCCTCCATAAAATCGATGAGTTTCTCCATGTTTTTAATATCCCTCTCATTTTGAAGCTTCACATAATTTTGAGGTACCATTTCCACCTTTGCCGAGAGAAAAATGTAATCCTTCTTCTCCAAGGCTGAGAGCACTTGTCCGAAGACAGCAGGATCAGTATAAATCTCAAAACATTCCTCTCCTGCCTCAACATCCCCGGCACCAGCCTCTAGGGCATCCATTATAACGGTATCCTCATCCAAGTCCTCCCGCTCAATGATGATGACACCCTTCTGGTCAAAAGACCAGGATACACAGCCGGTTGCTCCTAAGTTCCCGCCGTATTTATCAAAAATGTGGCGTACCTCAGGGGCTGTGCGGTTTCGGTTATCTGTAAGTGCCTCTACAATAACTGCTACACCAGCCGGTCCATATCCTTCATAGGTGACACTTTCGTAATTATCAGTATTTCCAGCTCCCAAGGCTTTTTCAATAGTACGCTTAATATTGTCATTCGGCATGTTGGCCGCTTTCGCTTTTGCAATAACAGTGGCCAGCCTGGAGTTGTTTGTCGGATCTCCACTTCCACCAGTTTTGACGGCAACTATGATCTCTTTTGCAATTTTGGTAAAGGTGGCCGAACGCTTGGCATCCTGTGCGCCCTTAGTCTTTTGAATATTATGCCACTTGGAATGTCCTGACATTGGTATCGTTCCCTTCGGAAAAGTATGTTTAAAAGTGCTAAATAGTATAACATATCATGGCTAATTTAGCAAGCCCTCCCTATTATCTCCTACTTAGTCTTCATAAAAAGAAAAATGGCTCACAATGAACCCTGGAAATCACCACATCCAATTGAGGAAAACCTTCCCGTAGCCAACCTACCAGCACCGGGCATATCACATTCTCCGTAGGATAGTGTCCTGCGTCAATGAGATTGAGCCCTTTGTCCAGCGCCTCTAAAAATCCATCGTATTTTACATCAGCTGTAACAAAGGTATCACAGCCCATAGCCAATGCATCATCTATCATACTGGAGCAAGATCCACCTCCAACGGCCACCCTATGCACTTGCTTACCCCCATCTACATAACGCACGCCCTTTGAACCCAGGGTCTTTTTTACAAACTCCACAAACCGGGTGCACTCCATTCCATCCTTAGGAAGCTGCCCGACCCTTCCAATTCCATAGGGCCTGCCCTGTCTGTCCACGCCATCCTGCTTCAGTTGAGTAATCTCAATCAGGCCAAGGGCATTGGCCAAAGCATCGTTTACCCCCTCCGCTACCGCATCCAGATTGGTGTGGGCACAGATGGCGGAAATGTGGTTTTCAATTAGAGCCAATAGTTTTCGACCGGTCGGGCTCTGATCCGTTACTGACTTTACTCCCCCCCAGATGACTGGGTGATGTGCTATGATAAGTTGGGATCCGATACCTGCTGCCTCCTGAATCACCTCTTGGGTAATGTCTAAAGCAACCAGGGTTTTGGTCACCTCCTGACCACCGTACCCTACCAAAAAACCGGCGTTATCAAAGTTCATCTGGTATTCAAAGGGAGCCTTTCCCTGTAAAAAATTATAAATATCCTTTA
>JAZQMD010000027.1:0-4393 GCA_045543215.1 Oscillospiraceae bacterium | reverse complement strand
AGGGCTAAAGCCACGGTATCAGTATCATATCCTGCTACCTCGATAGCTCGCAAAATAACTTCAATGGCTTCCTCATCACAGGATAAGTCTGGAGCAAAACCACCTTCGTCCCCTACTCCTGTTGCTTTTCCCTCTTTTTTTAAGATTCCTTTTAGCGCGGCATAGATTTCGGCACACATACGGACGGCATCTTCAAATGTGTCAGCACCTAGAGGTAAAATCATAAACTCTTGGATATCAATGTTGTTACTGGCGTGAGCACCACCATTGAGAATATTCATCATAGGCACGGGAAGCGTCTTGGCATTAACCCCACCCACATAGTTATACAGAGAGGTCCCCAGTGCCCCGGCAGCTGCCTTGGCACAGGCCAGGGAAGCCCCTAAGATGGCGTTAGCACCCAGGCGAGATTTATTGGGCGTACCATCCAGATCAATAAGAGTCCGGTCAATATCTACCTGATCCAGCACATTCATGCCGATGAGGGCCTCGGCAATCTCAGTGTTGCAGTTGTAAACCGCCTTCTCTACCCCTTTACCCAAATAGCGGCCCTGATCACCGTCCCGCAGCTCGCAAGCCTCATAAATACCAGTAGATGCACCCGATGGTACGGCCGCACGACCCACGGTTCCATCATCCAGGGTAACCTCTACTTCCACGGTTGGATTGCCCCGGGAGTCCAAAATTTCACGGGCTTGGACATCAACGATCTCAATAAACTGTTTCACGGAAATGTTCTCCTTTCCATATTTAAACATGCTCTCTGGTTTCCCATCGGGATCTATGATTTATTTCAAAATTAATGTTTTCCCCGTCATTTCAGGCGGCTGCTTCAATCCCATCAGCTCCAGCATTGTAGGAGCGATATCGGCCAGACAGCCATCCCGCAGGCGCACATTAGCGCCTACTACGCACAGCGGCACCAAATTAGTGGTATGGGCAGTAAATGGAGCGCCATCCTCATCACACATGCGCTCGGCATTTCCATGGTCAGCGGTAATGAGTGCCACACCTCCCATCTCCCGTGTTGCCTGAACCACCTTCCCCACTCCCTGGTCTACCGTCTCCACCGCCTTGACTGCGGCTTCATATACCCCGGTATGCCCAACCATATCACAGTTTGCATAGTTTAAAATAATTACATCATAGTTGCCACTCTTAATTCGCCTGACGGTCTCCTCAGTAACCTCATGGGCGGACATTTCCGGCTTTAAGTCATAAGTGGCCACCTTTGGGGATGGAATCAAACAACGATCCTCCCCTTCAAAAACCTTTTCCTCTCCTCCGTTGAAAAAGAAGGTAACATGGGCGTACTTCTCAGTTTCTGCAATACGCAGTTGTGTTAGCCCCAAACTGCTAATATATTCCCCAAAAATACGATCCAGCTTTTGCCTGGGATAGGCTACCGTGACGTTAGGCATGGATGCATCATACTCGGTCGCGCATACATAGTAAATCGGAAAGCAACCCTTGGGTCGCTTGAGCGTCTCAAGTTCCCCATCCACAAAGGCGCGGGTGATCTCCCGGGCGCGGTCAGGGCGGAAATTATAAAAGATGATGGAGTCACCCTCCTTCACCATCCCCTTGGGATCACATACCACTGGCTCCACAAACTCATCGGTGACCTCCCTGTCGTAGGATGACTGGACAGCGGCTACCGGGTCTGGGTTTTGTATCCCTTCTCCCAAGACGATGGCATCGTAGGCCCGTTGAAGCCGCTCCCAGCGGTTATCCCGGTCCATTGCATAATAGCGACCGATGACTGTGGCAATCTTTCCAATACCCAATTCCCGGCATTTGGACTCACACGCGGCCACGAAATCCTTACCAGAGGAGGGTGCCACATCCCGGCCGTCTAGAAATGCATGGATATAAACATCACTCAGGCCGTGACGCTTAGCCATCTCCAGCAGAGCATAGAGGTGGGTGTTGTGGCTATGAACTCCTCCATCAGACAGCAGTCCAAACAGATGGAGGGCAGAGCCTTTCGCCTTGCAGTTTTCTATCGCGCCCAAAAAAGCTGGGTTTTCAAAAAAACCTCCCGCCTCAATGTCCTGGGAAATACGGGGGAGATCCTGAAAAACTATCCGGCCCGCCCCAATGTTGGTATGTCCCACCTCACTGTTTCCCATCTGCCCTCCGGGCAGGCCCACATCCAGCCCAGAGGCAGACAGTCTGGCACAGGGATTTTCAGCAAAAAGTGTATCGAGGCATGGTGTGGAAGCATTTGTGACAGCATTTCCCAAAAGCTGATCACTTATACCATAACCATCTAAAATAATAAGTGTGGTTGGTGTTTTCATAAAAACCTCAAATCTAAAAATTGGTTTTTAAAGCTTACCCTATTTTGAGCAAGAGCCAATGCTACTTGTGGCAAGCTTTCCTCTATCAGTTCAGCCAGTTTCCTAGTCGCGGCTTGCACAATGGACAAAATGGATTTTTTACTCCTGGTTGGCTGAGTCGATGATACTCATAAAATCCGGAGCCTTCAGCGAAGCCCCGCCGATCAACCCACCGTCTACATCGGGCTGGGCCAATAACTCTCCAGCATTCTTGGCATTCATGGAACCACCATACTGAATGGTCACCGCCCGAGCAACCCTGGCCCCGTATAGCCCCCGGATGACCGCCCGAATGTGGCAGCACACCTCGTTTGCCTGCTCGGCGGTCGCCGTCTTTCCAGTGCCGATCGCCCAAAGAGGCTCATACGCAATCACCACGCGGCGCACCTGGCTTGGCTCCAGTCCACCCAAGGCGCACTTCACTTGGTAGGATACCAGCTCCTCCGTCACCCCCAGCTCTCTCTGCTCCAGGCTCTCACCCACACAGACAATAGGGGTCAACCCAGCCTCCAGCGCAGCCTTTACTTTTTTGTTCACGGTAAAGTCAGTCTCATTATAATACTGCCGCCTCTCAGAGTGACCAATGATGATGTACTTCACCCCAACTTCCTTGAGCATGTCGGCGGTAACTTCACCAGTATATGCACCGGAGGCCTCATAATGGCAATTTTCTGCGCCAATTGCCACCCGGGTATCCTTAAACAGCCGAACAGCAGCAGGGATATTCACAAATGGGACACATAGTACAACCTCACACCATTTATGCTTGCCCAGCATGGGCTTGAGTTCCTCAGCAAAGGTCTTTGTTTCGCTGGCAGTTTTATTCATTTTCCAGTTTCCAGCAATAATGGTTTTGCGGTAACGGCGGTTCATAGCTTTTACTCCTCTTTCATTCTATATATATCTCATCTTTTTGTGCTTATCCAGACATGAGCGTGCAAAATCGGCTGCGTTTTTTAGCCTGGGTGAAAACATACACACACTGTCTCACAAGAAGCCCAAAAGGAGTCCGGGAAAACTACCCGGATCATTTACCTGTCCAGCAGGCATGCCACGCCGGGCAACTCCTTACCCTCTAGAAACTCCAGGGAAGCACCGCCTCCGGTGGAGATATGGGTCATCTGGTCTGCAAAACCCAGCTGCTCCACCGCTGCAGCCGAGTCTCCTCCACCCACGATGGTGATAGCGCCAGAGTTGGCAAGCGCTTTTGCCATAGCCCTGGTACCCTCAGCAAAAGCATCAAACTCGAACACCCCCATGGGGCCATTCCACACCACAGTGCCCGCTCCCTGGACTGCAGCAGAGAACGCCTGAATGGTCTTAGGTCCAATATCCATACCCATACGGTTGTCAGGAATGGACATGGTGTCTACCAATTCAGGTGTAGCATCGGGGGCAAACTCTGCCGCGCACAGAGTATCCACCGGCAGGAGAAGCTGAACCCCTTTACTCTTGGCCTTATCCATCATCTCCTTGCAGTAATCCAGCCAATCATCCTCCAGCAGGGAAGTACCGATGGATCCTCCCATGGCCTTCATAAAAGTATAGGCCATACCACCGCCCACAATAATGGTGTCGGCAATATCCAGCAGGTTATTAATCACCCCTATCTTGGAGGACACCTTGGCCCCCCCCAGGATGGCCACCAAAGGCCGCTTTGGATTGGCCAGGGCCCCTCCCATTACATCCAGTTCCTTTCCAATGAGAAACCCGGACACCGCAGGCAGATAGGCGGCCACACCAGCGGTGGAGGCATGGGCCCGGTGGACGGTGCCGAAGGCATCGGAGACATATACTTCCGCCAGACCAGCCAGCTGTCTAGCAAAATCTGGGTCGTTTTTCTCTTCCCCCTTGTCAAAACGCAAATTTTCCAGTAACATAATCTGGCCGGGTTGGAGGGTAGCGACCTTGGCTTTGGCATCTTCTCCAATGATATCCTTGGCGAAGATGACCTCCTTGCCCAACAGCTCACTCAGCCGTTTGGCCACAGGAGCCAGAGAGAGTGCCTCTTTCCACTCCCCCTTGGGCTTTCCCAGGTGGGAGCAGGCAAT
>JAZQMD010000026.1:0-6924 GCA_045543215.1 Oscillospiraceae bacterium | reverse complement strand
GCTTCCGTCACCCACACCGTTGACCCAGCCGTTAGAGGCTGCCCGTTCGATATTTGCAAAGGCCCAGTGGGAGGGGGGGATATCGGAAAAACTGGGTGGGGCGGCCAGGGCGGAAAAGGTCAGGCCCAGGCACAGGGAGAGTGTTAAAAAGAAAGAAAAGGATTTTTTCATAAGTTAGAATCTCCTTCATTTAACTAACATTTTGTAAATTTGTTGTCATACTATATGCAAAAGAGATCAGTGGGCCGTATAGCATATGGAATACTCAGAAAAAGGTAAAGCGTAAACGGGGGAGAAAAAGCCTATGAGATCAGATTGTGCGCTAAAATAAAGTGATAGCAGGTTTTGATAAGCCAGTCTGAGAAAGAAGAGAATAAAAGGATATCCTGTGAGGGTGCGCCAGGTTATAGGGCGGCCTTTTCTTCTTCCGAGGCTTGGTGCAGAGCGTCAAGAATACTGTGGTAGACTTCCTCTGGATGAATACGGAACCCCCGGGCCATCTGCTCGCCTTGGGAGAGGGAGGGCACAGCCATCTCCAAGGTGAGCAGATTGCCGCCGTTGTCGTCCAGAGACAGGCGGAGCATGCTCTGTCCGTCCTCCCGGTCTTCCACTTGGGTGCGCACTTGGGCGCGGCGTCGAAGGGAGGAGTTGACAGATACAAGCCGCTGGTCGCATCGTTTACGGATCACTGGGGAGAGGGAGGATTGAGAGTCAGTTCCGTTACGTCGACCTTTTTCGGTGATGGAGTAAAGGCTGTCTTCTAGAACGATATGGCCACTTTGGACCAGTTCACCCAGGGCCTCTGCGAAAGCGAAATAGTCTACACCGGGATCACACATGGCCAGGTCGGTGAGCAGGGTAAAATCGATGGGAGCGACCACCTGATTGAGCAGGTAGAGGGCCAGCAGCTTAATATCAAGCTTATCATGAATAAAACCCATAGGGGCCATGCGGGGATACCTCCTAATTGCAGACGGCGGTTAGGGTCAAAGTAAGTCTTATTATAGCGGATTAATGGAAAAGAAACAAGTGTCTTAGTGGAGGAATATAAGTAAGTTTACAGCAATTACTTGGGAAAAGTGGGGGAAAATGAATGTTTGTATAACCGTACTGATATATTTTCGGTGGGGAGTTCGTATTTCTGGGATAAGGTAAGAGTTATATCAATATTTTTTCATAAAAAATAAGAGAGAGGCTAAGCCACTCCCTCATTTTGGTCAATTTATTCAAGTATAAAGTTCCAAATATTCCTCCAGGCATAGGCCCTGATTGGTGATCTCGGCAGCAGCCTCTTTTCCCACATAGCGGTAGTGCCATGGTTCGTAGATAATCCCGGTAAGGTGGGATTTGCCCTTGGGATAGCGGAGGATAAAGCCATATTTATGGCAGTTGGACATAAGCCATTGCTGCTCAGCGGTATTGGCCTGGGCCTCATCCAGCAGTTGATAGGAAAGAGCGCAGATATCTACTGCCAGACCGAGGCTGTGTTCGCTGGTGCCTGGGACAGCAATCTCCTTGGAAACGGCAGCATAGGCTTCATCATGGGAAAGTCCGTCGGCCAAATAGGATTGAAGCTTGTTTTCAAACAGTTCAGTTTGGCGAGAAACGGAACGGTAGGCTGAGCACACAATAGGCTCCAGTCCCTCGGCCCGGCAGGCCTCCAGCATTTCTATCAAAGCTTCGTAAGCCCGAGTGTCAAAGGTTAAGCCGTTGGACAGAGGGGTAGTCTCGACTTTAAAGTCCTCTGGCAGAGGATGGCTGGCGTTTACAAGGGTAAGGTTCCAGGGGAGTGTAACCGCCTCTGTCGGTTGGGAGGAAGGAGAAGTAGGGGAGGATTGAGGACTGATGGTAGGGGGATTGCTTTGCGTTTCAACATGGACCCTGTTTTTTCCTCCTCCCCAAAAAGCTAAGACTATAACCACCGCCATACAAACAGCAGCAAGAAACGGCAGGAGTCGGGGAAGGGGAGAGTGTCTGGGGCGGCGGTTATGTCGTGGCTTGTGTGGCATGGAAAAGGCCTCCATTGAATTTAAGGTTTCCGACCCTGGAGGGGCACAGAGTATCAAAGGTAGATGTGTTAAATATAGTATATCATGGAAGACAGAATTTTTCCAGGACAAAATGGTGTTTTTAGGGAAAAGGAGTATGTTCCATCCATATTTGGAAGCAGCGGAGCAAAAAATTTAAATTGCCTCTATGCAAATGAGGAAAATTATATTAAAATAATAAAAATAAAGACAATGGCTGGCAAGGGGGTCGTTTCGGATGAATGGAGAACTGAAATATAGGCGGGTTTTACTCAAGATCAGCGGAGAAGCGCTGGCCGGTGATGTATCCCGTGGTCTGGATTTTCAGGTCATTGACCAGGTGTGCAGTGTAATTGCACGCTGTTGTAAGGCTGGTGTTCAGGTAGGCGTTGTGGTAGGTGGTGGCAATTTCTGGAGAGGTCTGAAGGATGGTAAGGGCATGCAGGAGCGCACCAGAGCTGACCATATGGGCATGCTGGCTACCGCCATCAATTGTCTGGCCCTGGCGGATATCTTGGAACAGAAAGGAGTGGATGTCCGGGTACAAACCGCCATTGAGATGCACTCTATTGCCGAACCTTATATACGTTCCCGGGCGATCCGCCATTTGGAGAAGGGTCGGGTAGTCATTTTCGGTTGCGGTACGGGAAATCCCTTTTTCTCTACTGACACTGCCGCTGTCCTTCGGGCAGCGGAGATTGACGCGGACGTGATCCTGCTGGCTAAGAATATTGACGGCGTATATAGCGCTGACCCCCATCTGGATCCCAATGCGGTGAAGTATGATACCATTACCTATGATGACGTGTTGACCCAGCATCTTCAGGTGATGGATTACACCGCTACTTCCCTGTCTATGGATAATAAAATTCCGGTGATTTTGTTTGCATTGAAGGACCCGGAAAACATTCTAAGGGTGGTCTACGGGGAGAAAATTGGGACCATTGTGAAAGACTAAGGAGGATACGGCAATGAGAGAGATTCATAAGCCTTATGATGAGAAAATGAAAAAGACGGTGGAGGTGGTCAAGGGGGACTTTGCCTCCGTTCGTGCAGGCAGGGCAAATGCTGCCGTGCTGGATCGGATTACCGTGGAATATTACGGTACGCCAACCCCTCTTCAGCAGGTAGCCAGTATCTCTACTCCTGATCCCCGCACGTTGGCAATCCAGCCCTGGGACAGTTCTCTTCTTCGGGAGATTGAAAAGGTAATCCAGTCCTCCGACTTGGGTATTAATCCCCAGAATGACGGACGGGTTATCCGTCTTAGCTTTCCCCAGCTTACCGAGGAGCGACGTAAGGAACTGAGCAAGCAGGTTCGTAAATACGGGGAGAATGGCAAGGTAGCAATCCGCAATATCCGCCGGGATGCGATTGAGAAATACAAGGAGATGAAAAAGAAGTCCGAACTTACTGAGGACGTTTATTTGGAATACGAGGAAGAACTGCAAAAGCTGACTGACCAGTATTGCAAGGAGATTGACAAGTTGGCAGATGAGAAGGAAAAAGAATTGATGGCGGTTTAAGTGTCTTACAGGTCAGCGTATAATGAAAAGCATATTTGTAAAGGCCTGGGATGGAAGGACCGTGGAAAAGGGAACCGTCAGGGTTCCCTTTCATGTTCCAGATAAATAGCTATGCGTGGCAAGCTATAAAAGATTTGAAGCTTTAAATGACATTTCGGAGAAAACTGGGGACGGTATGTTCTGAGCGGAACCGGTGGATAATAGGATGGTGGAGGGGTTGGATTTATGCTCAGTCTGTTTCAATCAAAGGACAAGAAGCGGGAAGTGGCTTTGGATCCGGCCTGTTTACCCCGTCATGTGGCTATTATTATGGATGGCAATGGACGCTGGGCGAAGCGAAGAGGCATGCCTCGCACGGCTGGGCATACTTCTGGGGCCGAGACTTTCCGGGATATTGCCACCTATTGTCGGGAACTTGGGATGGACTATCTGACGGTGTATGCTTTTTCCACTGAGAATTGGAAACGACCCAATGAGGAAGTTGGGGCTATCATGCGTCTGCTGGAGAAGTACCTCCATGAGGCCATCGAGACAATGGCCCGGGATAAAATTAGGTTGGCTTTTTTTGGAGATTTGTCTCCACTTAGCCCACAGCTGCGTTCCCTGTGTGAGCGAACTGCACAGATTTCAAAGGAGTATCATGGGTTTCAAGCCAATATTTGCTTGAATTATGGAGGACGGGATGAGTTGATTCGCGCGGCCAAGGCCTTTGCCCAGGACTGTCTTCAGGGAAGGGGCGACCCAAATCATTTGACTGAGCAGGTATTTTCCACCTACCTCTGGACATCCGGGATCCCTGACCCGGATTTGATTATCCGTCCGAGTGGGGAAGTACGTGTATCCAACTTTCTGCTGTGGCAGTCAGCTTATGCTGAATTTTATTTTACTGATGTGCTCTGGCCCGATTTTGGCCGGGCGGAGCTGGATCGGGCTTTGGTGGACTACCAGAGACGATCTCGCCGGTTCGGAGGTGTTTGAATGGTTCAGCGCATCATGGTGGCGGTGGTATGTATCCCACTGATCCTGTTAATTTTCTTTGTCTTGCCACCTATCTGCTTAGCGATTGCCGCTTCCTTGCTATCCATGGTGGCGGTACATGAGGTGCTGTGGTCCACAGGTTTTGTCAAACATGCCCGAATCTCAGCCTATTCTATTATTATCTCTGGCCTCATTCCATTTTGGGTCTACTTCGGTGCCTACCAAAAGCCCTTTTTGTTAGGTGTATTGTGTTATGTAACTCTTGTGTTTTGTGAGGCTCTGGCCAGTCACTATTCTGTTACCCTAGAGAAGATGGGCGGGGCCTTTTTTTTCACATTTATAATCCCCTATTTCCTCTCTTCCTTCATGCGTATCTACAGGGCTGAGGGTGGATTGGGGGAATATTATAGTTTTATCCCTTTGGTTTCCGCTTTTTGCAGCGATGCCTGTGCCCTCTTTGCGGGGATGGCCTTTGGAAGGCACAAGCTGGCGCCTGATCTGTCCCCTAAAAAGACATGGGAGGGGGCAATTGGAGGTTTTTTGGGGGCGATGGTAAGCTGCTGCATTTATGGCGGGGTAATGCAGGTGGCTTTGGGGATAGAGGTAAACTATCTCTCTTTGGTGGTCTATGGGGGACTGGGAAGCATGATTTCACAAATTGGGGATCTTTCATTTTCTTATATTAAGCGCCAATATGGGCTAAAGGATTTTGGTAATATCTTGCCTGGGCATGGCGGGATACTGGATCGCTTTGACAGCGTAATTTTTTGCGCACCACTGACAGAGATACTTGTCTGGCTGATCCCGGCCTTTTCTCTGGGAGGTTAGGAGATGAGACGCTGTCTTTCTGTTTTAGGGTCTACCGGTTCCATCGGCCGGCAGACTTTGGAGGTTGCCGAAGCCTTGGGGCTACGTGTGGCCGCCATTACGGTAAACTCCAGCGTGGGTTTGGCTGAGGAACAGGCCAGAAGGGTTTCTCCTACCCTAGTGGTAGCAGCGGATGAAAGGGCTGCGGCTGACCTGCGGCTGCGTTTGGCGGATACCCCTATCCGGGTGGTGGGAGGCCGGGATGGGCTACTGGAGGCTGCAGCCTTGGAGGAGGTAGATACAGTGGTTACCGCCGTAGTAGGGGTGGCTGGACTGGAGCCTACCCTAGCGGCGATCCGGGCAGGCAAGCGTATTGCCCTGGCAAACAAAGAAACCTTGGTGTGTGCCGGGGAGCTTGTTATGGCTGCGGCTGAGGAATATGGGGCGGAGATTGTTCCGGTGGACTCGGAGCATTCAGCCATTTTCCAATGCCTCCAGGGTTCACAGAGGGAGGCAGTAGGGAGGGTTATCCTTACTGCCTCTGGTGGACCTTTTTTCGGCTATGATCGGCAGGCACTCTCCCAGGTAACCAAGGCCCAGGCCTTGTGCCATCCAAACTGGTCCATGGGGAGTAAGATCACCGTGGATTGTGCAACCCTGATGAACAAGGGGCTGGAGTTTATCGAGGCCATGTGGTTGTATAGCCTGCCACCCGAAGAGATTTCTATTGTCATTCATAGGGAGAGCATCATTCATTCCATGGTGGAATATCAGGATGGGGCGGTACTGGCCCAACTAGGGACACCCGATATGCGCTTGCCAATCCAGTATGCGCTGACCTGGCCGGAGCGTGCGCCAGGTCCCGCCCGGAGTTTAGATTTACTTTCTTGTCCTCCACTTACCTTTGCTCAACCGGATCTGGAAACGTTCCGTTGCCTAAAGCTAGCCCTGAGTTGCGCTGAGAGGAGAGGAAGTGCCGCCGCCATTCTCAATGGGGCCAACGAAGCTGCTGTCTCTTTGTTTTTGTCCGAGCGTATTTCTCTTACACGTATCGATGAGTTGGTGGCTACTGCCCTGGACGAGGTGAGCGCGGTTGAGCAACCTGGATTGGAGGAGATTTTGGCGGCAGACCAGGCAGCCCGTCAGGTGGTTTTTAATTCTATTTGAGGTGATAAATTGTATTTTCTATATTTATTGTTGGCTATCTTACTTTTCGGCGTATTGATCGCCGTACATGAATTTGGTCACTTTGCTACTGCCAAACTGACAGGGGTGAAGGTAAATGAGTTTGCAATTGGTATGGGGCCTCTCCTACTCAAAAGGCAGAGGGGAGAGACACTTTACTCCTTGCGCCTGTTTCCCATTGGTGGTTTTTGCGCCATGGAGGGGGAGGATGAGGAAACCGGAGATCCCCGGGCCTTTTCCTGCCAGAAGGCGTGGAAAAAGCTTTTGATTCTGGTGGCAGGCTCGGCAATGAACTTTCTGTTCGGCCTGTTAGTCACGCTGCTGCTCATGAGCCAGGTGAGGGCTTTTACCACACCGGTATTGTCCGGCTTTATGGAGGGCTTTCCTTTAGAGGGGGAGCA
>JAZQMD010000025.1:0-8682 GCA_045543215.1 Oscillospiraceae bacterium | reverse complement strand
CTGGAGATCGGCCCCGGTATCGGCCCTCTCACCGTCCAGCTGGCCGATCTGGCCGGTCAGGTTGTGGCGGTAGAACTGGATCGCTCCCTCCTCCCTATCCTTTCCGAAACCCTAGCTGGACATCCCAACGTCTCTATTATCCCCGGTGACGTGATGAAACTGGATTTAAATACCCTTCTGGACAAGCATCTACCCGGACTGCGTCCAATCGTCTGCGCCAATTTGCCTTATAATATCACCACGCCGGTTCTTACCAAACTACTGGAACTCAAACGTTTTTCCTCCATTACCGTTATGATTCAGCGGGAGGTGGCCCGGCGGATCTGTGCCTGCCCTGGAACCACGGATTATGGTGCCTTCTCCCTTTTCTGTCAGTATCACGCCCATTGCCAAATCCTCTTCGATGTAAGCCCTACCTGTTTCCTTCCTTCTCCTAAGGTAACCTCCTCGGTGTTGCGCATGATCCCACTGGATTCCCCTCCTGTGGAGGTGTCCGATGAGAAATGGTTTTTTTCTGTTGTACGCGCCGCCTTTTCCCAGCGGCGAAAAACCCTTCTCAATAGTCTCTTCTCCGCCTTCGGCAGCCAAATCCCAAAAGATACTCTGCGCCAGACGATCCTTAACTGTGGCCTACCTGAGCATGTGCGGGGGGAACGTCTATCACTGGAGCAGTTCGCCTCGCTGTCTGAGCGATTGAAATAAATGCTTTCCATTCCTTTATCTTCTAAAATAAACAAAAATTTTTAATACTTAATAGCTTTTCCTTGCATTTTAACTAAAAATTCGTTATCATGTTGATACAGTGAGTCCTATGTTAGGTGAAATTAAATAATGATGTATCCTTTATCCGTCCCTAGTATGGGACACACACTACCAATGGAGGCGAAAATGTTATGGTACCAACAAAAAATAAGGCTATCCTCAAGTGGATTGACCAGATGGCCGCCCGTACCCGCCCCGATTCCATTGTCTGGATTGACGGAAGTCAGGAGCAAATTGAAGATCTGCGCTCCCAGGCCTGCTCCACCGGAGAGATCTACAAGCTCAACCAGGAAAAGCTACCCAACTGTTATTTCCATCGCACCGCAGACAACGATGTAGCCAGGGTAGAAGATCGTACCTTTATCTGCTGTCACCGAAAAGAGGATGCCGGCCCCACCAATAACTGGATGGATCCTCAGGAGATGTACGCCAAACTTTACAAATTCTATGACGGTGCCATGACCGGGCGTACCATGTATGTCATCCCCTATTCTATGAGCGTGGTGGGCTCTCCCTTCGCTAAATACGGCATCGAACTCACCGACTCCATTTATGTGGTACTCAATATGTCCATCATGACCCGGGTAGGATCCCATGTATTGGATGCCCTGGGTGACAGCCCTGATTTTATCAAGGGCCTCCATGCCAAAGCAGATGTCGACCCAGAAAAGCGCTATATCGTCCAGTTTCCTGAAGATAACACCATTATGTCTATCAATTCTGCTTACGGAGGCAATGTGCTTTTAGGCAAAAAATGCTTTGCCTTGCGCATTGCCTCCTACCTTGGACGCAAAGAAGGCTGGATGGCTGAACATATGCTTATACTAGGTATCCAAAATCCCGCTGGGGAAATTCGTTATCTGGCCGCCGCCTTCCCATCGGCCTGCGGCAAAACCAATCTGGCCATGCTTATCCCTCCTGCCCACTACCGGAAAAAGGGCTGGAAGGTCTGGTGTGTGGGCGATGACATCGCTTGGCTGCGGGTTGGTCAAGATGGACGTTTATGGGCGGTGAATCCGGAGAACGGCTTCTTCGGTGTAGCTCCCGGTACCAATGAAAAATCCAATCCAAATGCCTTAGCCACCACCAGTAAGGATACTATCTTCACCAATGTAGTACTTAATCAGGACGATGACACCGTGTGGTGGGAAGGGCTGGACAAGAATCCTCCTGAGCATGCTATCGACTGGAAGGGCCGCCCCTGGAATGGCAAGGAAAGCACGGAAAAGGGAGCCCATCCAAACTCCCGCTTTACTGCCCCCGCCAAAAACTGTCCCTGTATTTCCGATCAGTTTGACAACCCCCAGGGCGTTCCCATATCCGCCATTGTCTTCGGCGGCCGACGGGCTAAAATAACTCCCTTAGTTTACCAGTCCCGAAATTGGGAGCATGGGGTATTCGTAGGATCCATTACGGCCTCGGAAACCACTGCCGCCGCTACCGGTACAGTTGGCGTGGTTCGCCGGGACCCTATGGCCATGCTTCCCTTCTGCGGCTATAACATGGCCGACTATTGGCAGCATTGGCTGGATATGGGAAAGAAAATTTCCCATCAGCCTAAGATATTTCATGTAAATTGGTTCCGCACCGATGACGAGGGTAACTTCCTCTGGCCGGGCTTTGGCGATAATTTGCGTGTGCTGGAATGGATTATGAAACGCTGCTTTGATGAGGTAGAGGCTGTGCAATCCCCTATTGGCTACCTCCCCAAACCAGAGGACATTGACCTGGAGGACTCTGGTGTAGATCTGGACACTCTGGGTAGATTATTATCAGTGGACAAAAATCTGTGGCAAGAGGACATTGCCGGTGTGAAGGAACTCTACGCCAAATTTGGTAATAAGCTGCCTGCCGAGTTAATACTCCAACTGGATACTTTGGAGCAAAATCTTTAATAAAGCAAAACCGGGAGGACTATGGTTCTTCCGGTTTTGTATGTCTGGTTCAGAGCATCATCTCAAAAAACCACTACCGGCTTCTTCTTTCATCATAATATCACTGTCAAATTTACCTCTTACGCATAGGATAGGGTAAAAGGAGGATTTCCTATGCCCACCATTTATTTATCCCCCTCCACCCAGGAGGGAAATTTCTATGTTAACGGCGGCACCGAGGAGGAATGGATGAATCGCCTGGCAGATGCCATGGTCCCTTACTTAGAAGCCTCCGGAATTCAGTACGTACGCAATACCCCGGAGATGACCGCCGCATCCTCCATCCGGGCCTCCAACGCCGGTAACTACGATCTTCATTTAGCCCTCCATTCTAATGCATCTGCCCCCGCAAATTATGGCGAAAACAGGGGTATTTTAGTCTTCTACTACCCCTCCAGCACACGGGGAAGGCGGGCTGCTGAGATCGTGGCGGACAATCTGAAAACCATCTATCCCCTGCCAAACCTGGTGGAAGCCCGCTCTACCACCTCAATCGGAGAGGTACGTCAACCCAGAGCGCCCTCCGTCTTCCTGGAACTGGGCTACCACGACAATCCTGACGATGCAACTTGGGTCAAATCAAACCTGGATTCCATTGCCCGAAACATCGTCCTCTCTCTCACCGAGTATTTCCGCATCCCCTTCCTCACTCCCATGGCTCCCCGCCAGGGTGTGGTAGACGTCAGCTGGGGCTATTTAAACATCCGTGCCCGACCTGACACCACCTCCCCCGTAGTCGCTCGAGCCTACGACGGTGCCCGGGTGACCATTATCAACCAATGGCAGGGATGGTATCTACTGCGCTTTGATGATATCGTGGGCTATGCCAGCTCCGACTTCATCACCCTGGTGTAGTTCCATGGACATCCATGTAGTCCACAAAGGAGACACCCTATATAGTATTTCTCTCCAGTACGGCGTGCCTATGTCCAGGCTCATTGCCGATAATATGCTCTCCGATCCTTCCCGTCTGGTAGTTGGGCAAACCTTAGTAATACGGTATCCACGTCAGGTTCATACAGTCCAGACAGGTGAAACCCTGTCCTCCATTGCGCGCAGATATGGTCTTTCCATCCGTCAGCTCCAGCGTAATAATCCCGTTTTGAAGGGTGGGGCCATGATCTTTCCTGGCCAAACTCTGGTCATCCAATACGAGCAAACACCTCAGACTCCCCTCTGGGTCAATGGCTATGCCTATCCCTTCGCTAACCGCCCGTTGTTGCGCCGTACCCTACCCTATCTCAGCTATCTAACTCCCTTTACCTACGGCATCACCCCAGAAGGCGGTCTGGTGGAACTGGATGATGACTGGCTCATCTCTACTGCCCTGGAGGGGAATGTGGCCCCCCTTATGCATCTGTCTACCCTGACCCCAGAGGGCGGCTTCTCCAATGAACTGGCCCACCTGGTTCTCACTGATATGAGAGTTCAAAATAATCTGATTGAAAATCTTATTACAACCATGCAGACAAAAGGTTATCGCGGGCTGGACGTTGACTTTGAATACGTCTTTCCTGACGATGGTACGGCTTATGCAGCCTTCATCCGGCGGCTATCCGAACGGCTTAACCCTCTCGGACTTCCTGTTATTACTGCCCTTGCTCCTAAAACATCCGGCACCCAGCGGGGTCTGCTCTATGAAGGCCATGACTATGCCGCCATCGGTGCTGCTGCCAATGAGGTTCTTCTCATGACTTATGAATGGGGATACGCTTACTCTCTGCCCATGGCTGTGGCCCCACTTCCCAATGTACGGGCGGTGGTGGAGTACGCCCTGACCGAGATGCCGGCAGAAAAAATCTGGCTGGGCATCCCTAACTACGGATATGACTGGCCCCTGCCAGTGATTCAGGGAGAAACCCGGGCCACCTCCATCTCCAACCAGCAGGCAGTTTCCCTGGCCCTGCGCTATGGTGCGGAAATCCAATACGATGAAACGGCCCAGTCCCCCTGGTTCCGTTACTGGGACGAAAATCAAAGGGAGCACGAGGTATGGTTTGAGGACGCTCGCTCTATCTCTGCAAAGCTGGGACTTATCCAAGAGTACGGGCTAAGAGGTGCTGGTTATTGGAACCTGATGCGTCCCTTTCCCCAAAACTGGGTGATCCTCAACGCCTATTTTGATATTCAAGATGCCCTGTAAAACTTTGATTCTCTTTTCTTTCCACTTTCTGGATGAATTCACGGAATATTCAAAAACTATTTATAATCTATCAAACATTTTTACTTCGTATATGGTATTCTAATTTTGTCAGGAAGCAATGACACACATTCTCCCCTCTCTTTATTTAAGCCAAAGGAAAGGCCTACCGCAATGTTGTGGTGGGCTTTTCCTTTTTCGCAAAACATGGAGACACTGATTTTCTCTTTTTTAAAGTATGACGTTTTTTCAATATTTAAAATTAGAATTACCTTAAAATTATGACAAAGGAAAGCGTTTATGAATATTTTAAAAAAAGCTTATTACAGAGGTTTTCAGGCCTGCCTTAAAGTTGGAAACTATTTCCTTTCCTACCGTGTTCCAGAGATTAAAATTGGTCCCGGAAATGCAAGAATGCTGCCAAAATTTATCCTCTCCAAAGGGGTGGACAACGTGCTGGTGGTCACAGACAGCAGCCTAATGAAACAAAAAATCCCTAACCCCATGCTGAAGGCCATGGACCAGGTCGGGGTGAAATATACCATTTATGATGGAGTCTCCCCCAACCCTACCAGCCTTAACGTGGAAAATGGCTTAAGAGTTTATCAAACCAATGGTTGCCGTGGAGTTGTGGCTATTGGCGGCGGCTCTCCCATCGACTGTGCCAAGGCCATTGGCGCCCGCATTGCCCGCCCCAACCGGACAGTCGCCCAGATGCAGGGCATCCTCAAGGTACGCCACAGAGGTAAGATACCTCCCCTTTTTGCCATCCCAACCACAGCTGGCACCGGGTCAGAAACCACCGTAGCCGCTGTTATTATTGACTCGATCACCCAGCGAAAAGCATCCATTAACGACACGGTCATTCTTCCCAACTACGCTGTTCTTGATCCTGAACTTACCATAAGCTTACCGCCCTTTATTACCGCCACCACCGGAATGGATGCCCTATGCCATGCTGTGGAGGCCTACACCAACCACACCTATAACACTAAGCTTGAAGATCAGTACGCTGAAGAAGCGGTCAAACTCATTTACGACAACCTCCTTACCGTCTATCATGATGGCCAGAACCTGGTCGCCCGACAAAATATGCAGATTGCCGCATTTAAGGCAGGACGCGCATTTACCCGGGGCTGCGTTGGCTATGTTCACGCCATCGGCCACACCTTGAGCGGATTGTACAACACACCCCACGGTCTGGCCATGTCTATTCTTCTTCCCCATGTCATGCGTGAGTTCGGTACAGCCGTCTACATCAGACTGGCCCGACTTGCCGATGTATGCCAGATGGGTGAGGGGAGCAACGAGGAAAAGGCCCTCCGCTTTATCCATTGGATAGAATCAATGAAGCAAAATATGGATATCCCGGAAAAGCTGGATATGGTCAAACCCGAGGACATCCCCAAAATGATTACCTGGGCTATGGAGGAGGCTCACCCCCTCTATCCCGTCCCTGTCCTGTGGGGGCGGGAGCAATTTCGCAGATTCCTAGAAAAAGTCTGCCTGATCTAAAAAAAACATTTATTTTTATGAACAAACCAGTTCCCTTTCCTTTATTCCGGCATATCATATCTGCATAATGCATAACTTTACAGAAAGGGGGATTGCAAATGAACGAGGTTGACCGTGACTTAGGGCATGTACTTTTAAAACGCTTATGGCAACGGGAGTTAATTTCTCAGCAAACCTTTCTCTCCGCCTGCAATTCCCGTTTCTTTGATAAAAAACACTTTTCTCATTATGCTGAAGCTGACAAGATAAATCCTAATGGGGAGGACAGTGAGCATGATGACCATTAGAAAACTGAGAGAACAACTGCGGATGGGAAAATCAATTTATGATCTTCCACTCCGCGTTACTTTTTATGCCCGTGTTTCTACAGAAAAAGTAGAACAACAAGGCAGCCTGGAAAACCAAATTCAGTATTATACAGATTTTATACAGAAAAATTTAAATTGGACATATATACCAGGATATGTAGATGAAGGTATCTCCGGTACTACTACATATAAGCGTGAGAGTTTTTTACGGATGATTGAAGATGCCCATCGTGGGATTTTTGACTTTATCATCACCAAGGAAATTTCCCGCTTTTCCAGAAGCACACTGGACAGCATACAATACACACAAGAACTTTTGGAGTCAAATGTGGGGGTTCTCTTTCAGAATGATAACATAAACACCCTGGATACTGACAGCGAATTTCGTTTGGTCGTTATGGCCGGGGTTGCCCAAGATGAGATGAGAAAACTGTCTGAACGCTTAAAATTTGGTTTTCGGCAGTCCATTAAAAATGGACACGTACTTGGCAACAATCGGCTCTGGGGATATGATAAAAAAGACTGTAAATTGACTATACACCCAGAGCAAGCCGAGGCTGTTCGTCTCATTTTTGAACTCTATGCCACCGGTCAATATGGAATACGCAAAATCTCCCAGGAATTAACCCGCCGTGGACATACCAGTTTGCTCGGGAATGAATTCAATCAGATTACGATCCGTCACATCCTTACAAACCCAAAATACAAGGGCTGGTACTGCGGCAACAAGACACAATCTCTGGACTACCGCACAAAGAAAAAAGTTCGTCTGGATGAAAGCGAATGGGTTATGTATCCAGACCCCAACATCCCCGCTATCGTTTCAGAAGATCTATGGAATCGTGCCAATGCAATCTTCCATAAACGGAGTAACAAAGTAAAAACCAAGGCCACCAGCTACCAAAATAAATATCCATACAGCGGAAAAATTATTTGTGGCAAGCATGGAACAAATTTCCACCACCAAGCCTTTAAAACAAAAGAAGCTCAAATAGAATATTGGCGCTGCAAAATATACCGCCAGCATGGCAAAAGCGGTTGTGAAATGCCAGCCATTCGCACCCACGAAATAGATACAATTTTAGCTGGTCTATTTCAAAAGGTAGTAACAAATAAAGGCAAAATTATTCAACTTGTGCTAGACAGCATTTCTGATACCACCCATAGAGTGGATAACTTGGCGCAACTTTGCCGGATTGAGTCACAAATTAGTCAGCTTGAGGATAAAAAGGATAAGCTCTTAGAACTCAGTATGGCTGGTGCTGTTACCATTCAAGAGTTTAAACAGCGCAATGACCATTTCAATAAACAAATTTTGGTCTTTCAAAAACAGATTATTTTACTGCGGCAACAAGCGCAGCAAAATACCGTCACTAGAGTAGTAGACCCTACCCTGCTGGAAAAGGCCCTGTGGGAAGAACTAAACTTTATAAACGGTATCAATTCGGAAGTGGTTAGCACAATTCTTGACCATGTGATTGTACGAGAAGAAAGTACAGATAAACAAATTTATCTGGAAATTTATCTGCGGCTAGGTCAAAATACCTCGGTCAATTTTTCCCGTGATGCACTGGTCTTTTGCAATACATCTTCTTGATGATGGCCTTTCCTGGATAGAGCGTCCTCCTTATATAATATGCTTTTAAATTTATTCCCCTTCCCCCGACAGCAAAATTCTGTCGTTGTCCAGATCATAACCTGTACCAGCCCGAAAAAGCCGGAGCAAGTCTTCCACTCCCAGACCGTCACGCTCCGCATCTGCTACATCCAGAACAATAGAGCCAGCACGCATCATCAAAGTACGATTACCCAAAGTAAGCGCATTTTGCATATTATGAGTGACCATCATGGTGGTAATATGGTGCTCCTCCACGATCTGCCTGGTAAGCTGAAGCACCTTTTCCGCCGTCCCCGGATCCAGGGCTGCCGTGTGTTCATCCAACAAAAGCAACTTGGGTGGGATCATGGTGGCCATCAGCAAGGTGAGGGCCTGGCGCTGTCCACCCGAAAGCAAGCCGACCTT
>JAZQMD010000024.1:0-3762 GCA_045543215.1 Oscillospiraceae bacterium | reverse complement strand
TTAAATCCTCAACTCCTTGGCTCACAGAACGACATGGCTACGATCCGACTTGGATTTGTATTTGGCGAGGGTGCAGGTATCCTCATGCTTGAAGAGTTAGAGCATGCCCTAGCCCGGGGTGCAAAGATTTATGCCGAGATTACTGGTTATGGCGCTACCTGTGATGCCTATCACATGACCGCTCCCCTTCCCGATGGTAGCGGTGGAGCGAGGGCTATGGCTATGGCACTGGCTGATGGCAATGCCCAGCCGGAGGATGTAGGCTATATTAACGCTCATGGTACCTCTACCCCGCTCAACGACGCATGTGAAACCCAAGCTATTAAAACTGTGTTTGGAAAGCATGCCTATCGGCTGTGCGTCAGTTCCACAAAATCCATGACCGGGCACATGTTAGGCGCTGCGGGCGCAGTAGAGGCTATTTTTACTGCGCTATCTCTTCAGGACAGCTTTGTCCCTCCCACCATTCACTATCAGGTTCCCGACCAGGCTTGCGATCTGGACGTAGTACCCAATGTGGGCCGGGATATGGATCTTCAATACGCAATATCAAACTCTCTTGGATTTGGCGGTCACAACGGCAGTCTCCTCCTGAAAAAATGGGAGGCTTGAGTCATGGGAATACAGTATGATTCCAACCAGATTGCCCAAATCCTTCCCCACCGCTATCCCTTTGCTCTTGTGGACCGCATTGTAGACGGTGAGCCTGGCAAATGGGCAAAAGGCATCAAGTGTGTCACGGTCAACGAGCCCTTCTTTCAGGGACACTTTCCACAAAAGCATGTGATGCCCGGTGTGCTGCTCATCGAGGCCATGGCCCAGGTAGGCGGTGTCGCCATCCTAGCGCTGCCGGAAAATCAGGGAAAGCTGGCCTTTCTGGGGCGGGTACGTGATGCCCGTTTCAAGCGTCAGGTGGTTCCCGGTGATGTGGTGGAAATGGAATGTGTCCTCACTAAGCAGCGGGGCCCAGTTGGTGTGGGAGAATGTCGGGCCACAGTAAACGGAGAAATAGCGGTTACAGCAGAGATCACATTTGCCATTGCCAAAGAATAAGTTTTGTCTTTTCTGTCGTTTTTGTATACTGCTTACTAAAGATATCATAGGAAAGTAGGCAAAAAAATGCTTGAAAACGCTTTTTTAGATGTATATACCAAATTTAAGTTGCATTTCTATCAAGAAATTTTCCAGCGATTTCAGGATCGTGAGGCCAGCCTCACCACGGTAGAGACCTTCTGTATGGAAACCATTGAGGCTCTAGGAAAGCCAACGGTGAATGAATTTAGCACCTTTATGCGTATATCCTCCCCTAATGCCGCTTACAAAGTTAATAATTTGGTTAAAAAGGGGTATCTCCACAAAATCCAATCTTCGGATGACCGTCGGGAATATCATCTTGAGGTTACCCAGAAATATATCGACTACTGCAACGTTTCCGCTTCTTATAGAATGAAAGTAATGGAGCGCATCACTAGGCGCTTTACACCGGAGGAATGTACAAAGCTGGAAGAAATTCTTCAAATTATTAGCCAGGAACTGATGCCGGAAGTAAAGCTTCCAGAAAGGTGCTAAGATATGAAAGATATGTAATTGAAGACGAAAGGCATGAAAAATAGCAAAGGCTCTATCTTCTCTTTTATCGCCAAACCTTTTCACTTAATATAGGGGCAAGCCTGTTGTAACAGGCTTGCCCAAAAACTTTTTATATAGACTTATCCTTCTCCAGCAATAAAAAGCGGGTCCATAGGCAAAACTTATAGCATCGCTTAAAATATTAAACTCGTTTTGCCTCCCATAAAGCCTCTTAATTTCTATAAATACTGGCGGATATCTATCGCTAGCTTTTCCTCCAAATTAATTAGCCGCTTTGTAATATCCTTCGACTTCTCATCTGCCGCCTCGTACTGGTTTAAATACCTGTTAAGCGACTTGACCCCCATATTACAACCATCTGTCATAAGGTCCGCGATGGTTGCGTCCGACTGATCCATAGCCAGCTTCATATTTGTCTTCACCTTTGACATTCCTTTTGCCATGGGATTTGGGTTCTTTCCGTCATCATGATACGCATCTAACAGCGTTTGTATTTCATTTTCCAGCTTTTCATGCTCAGTTTTACAGTCCACCAAACGTTTCTTAAGCTCATCCATCCTGACATAGCCCAGTACATCATCAATGGATGAAACCCCCATTTTAATCCCCGCGTCACACTCTCGTAGAAGTTTTACCGTATCCTGCTCAATCATAGCAACCCCTCCTTTTATACAAAGTCAGTATGCCCGCCTTTCTAAAATTTTTTCAGGAAAGAACAAAAGCAAGCAGCTATAGTTTTGAGCAAGCTTTTGCCGACCACAAGGAGAAACACACCATCCGTTATATTAAAGTTGGGAGCTTGCTTCTTTTTCTTTGAAACCATACTTGATACCAAATTCTTCCCTTGACCTGTTGGGGATTTCAAATCAAAACGATCCCCATCAATCAAATAATCAGGCACTTGAATTCCTTGCGGAAAGGCAATTTGCGGAAGAAGATCAACTTGCTTTCCGTACCTTTGGGATAATATATCAGCAACGGTTCTTTCCTGACCGGATGGGCGAAAGAGCATATACCGTCCATCAACCCGGTATGATACACCGTCAACCCATCCTTGGAGTCGCCTTCCATGAAAGTCTTAGCCTAATCAGGGTATTTCATATTGGAAGGCACATAGTAAATTTCCCCATCAGCGTTTCAATGATCTCAACCCTATCTACACCCAGTTCATTATAACTCTCCAGTGAAGAAATGACATTGAAATAAGTGCTCTCTGTGTGAACCAGCCTTCCGGCCTTTTACCGGGAAACACCAAATTTTTTGCTGATTTCAGAGGCAATCTTCTGTGGACTGTCCCCTCGCAAAAAACCTGTTCCAGGTTGCTTTGAATCCCGGCGACAAGATTTGCCCTTCCTTCCCAGCAATAGTTTTGGAAGTAAGCTTTCAAGCCGTAAGCCTCATCTCTGCACTTGATAATGAGCCAATACAATACCGAACTATGATTTTACTGCTGCTAAATACAGGAATCCGGCGCGGAGAACTTTGCGCCCTCTCCTGGTCTGATATCAATCTTGATGCCGCTATTTTAAGTATCCGCAACAATGCCGTATATGTACCTAAGCAAGGTATAAAACTCGATACTCCAAAGACAAAATCATCTCTAAGGTCAATCAAACTTCCTCAGCCAACTATACCAATGCTAAAGCAATACAGAGCATGGCAAGTGGAACAGCAATTAAATTTAGGTGATCTCTGGCATGATAATGATCTTCTTTTTCCTTCTTGGAACGGAGAACTTCTTCGTCCAGACACTCTAACGAGTTGGTTCAGCAGCTTTATCCGCCGACACAGCCTCCCCCCTGTTACAATCCACGGCTTACGACATACCAACGCAACACTCCTAATTGCTGCAGGCACAAATCTGCGGACTGCATCAGGACGACTAGGCCACTCTCAGGCCTCTACAACAGCAAATATTTACGCACACGCTATTCAATCTGCGGATGCTGCAGCGGCAGATGCTCTAGAAGGTATTCTATTTGTACGGAACAATCAAAGCTAAAATATAGAATCCTATTTTTGTTCAAATGTGGGAATTTTTCTCTCATAAACCCCAAAATAAACCCCCAGTCATTTATAGGTGTGGCAAATCACTTCAAAAAGTTATAAAAATCCCCCGAAACTTAATGTTTCGAGGGATTTTCTGGTACGGCTGGAGGGATTCGAACCCCC
>JAZQMD010000023.1:0-9597 GCA_045543215.1 Oscillospiraceae bacterium | reverse complement strand
CTTTCTCCTGGGCCTGGCTCTCCAGCATGAGGCGGTCCACAGCCTCCTCCAACCGGGCCAGGGCCTGAAACACAGCTCCTTCTTCTCCTACATACAGGCAATCTAGGCCCGATGTGGCGCAGGAAAATGCCAGTGCCCGTTCCTTCAAAAGTGCCTTAGTGGAACAGGATACCTTGTGATCCCTGCCACAGAACAGGCAGGGGGCCAACATATGGCACTGATCCCCCGCCATCTCTACCACCAGCTCCGACTTCCCGCAAGGGCAAGGCAGGCGGTTTACTGAGGCCGCCAACTGAAAGACGGTACGTTCTACCGCCACCGATTTCCCACAAACGGGACACAAATAAGCAAGGGTACGTTTTGCTTCCTCCAACATATAGGTTCTCCTTTCTCCCCACCCCACCGGAGAGAGGGGCTGAACTGAACTATTATTATAGCAACTTATCTCTCTTTTTTCCAGTCTACCGCAATATTTTTCCCATTTCCGGGCAAAATGAGGCTGAGGTGATTTCCCTATGTCAAAAAAGCTGGGCGCTCAGACCTTCTCTCTGGCACATCCCCCCGCTGTGATAGGCTACGGCGGCGTTGGCGGAAAAAAGGAGAGCCAAGGGCCTCTGGGCCGTTATTTCGACTATATTTCCGACGATGACACCTTTGGCGAATCCACTTGGGAAAAGGCAGAGAGTGCTATGCAGAAGCAGGCTCTTACTACCGCTCTGAGTCGGGCAGGCAAATCTCCTGGTGACCTGGACTATTTGCTGTCAGGGGATCTGCTCAACCAATGCATCGGCTCTGCCTTTGCTGCCCGGAGTTTTGCCGTTCCCTTCCTGGGGCTATATGGGGCCTGCTCCACCATGGGGGAGAGCCTTGCTCTAGCTTCACTCCTACTGGATGGCGGCTTTGGCCAATTGGCGGGGGCAGTAACCTCGTCCCACTTCTGCTCTGCCGAACGGCAGTATCGCACCCCCCTGGAATATGGTGGGCAGCGCACTCCTACCGCCCAATGGACAGCCACCGCATCAGGCGCGGTAGTCCTGACCGCCGGAGGTGGCAAGGGTCCTACCGTCACCCATGTGACCATCGGCAAAATTGTAGACAAAGGTATTAAAGACGCAAACAACATGGGCGCAGCCATGGCTCCCTCCGCTTATGATACCCTTTGCACTCATTTCAAAGACACCGGCCGTTCCCCCGGTTTTTACGACCTCATCGTCACCGGTGACCTGGGCAAACTGGGCCATGAGATCATACTGGATTTTTTCCAACAGGACAAGGTAGCTCTATCTAATTACAACGATTGCGGCCTTATGCTGTTCGATTTGGAAAAGCAGGATGTCCATTGCGGTGCATCTGGCTGCGGCTGCGCCGCTGCTGTACTCACCACCCTACTGCTGCCTGGTCTGCTTTCAGGTAAGTGGAAGCACATCCTGTTCTGCCCCACCGGCGCCCTCCTCTCCCCCACCTCCACCCAGCAGGGGGAGTCCATTCCCGGTGTATGCCATGCCATCGCCCTGGCCGCCCCCGGCTGCGAGGAGGTGAAGTAAATGGACATGATCTTTCCCTATCTGCGCGCCTTTATCTGCGGTGGCATCCTATGCCTCATCGGTCAGCTCCTCATTGACAAGACGAAACTGACCCCGGCCCGCATCCTGGTATCCTATGTGGTAGCCGGCGTCATTCTGGGCGCTCTGGGGCTCTATCAGCCCATTGCCGACTGGGGAGGTGCAGGTGCCACGGTGCCCCTTACCGGCTTTGGCTTCAACCTTGCAAAAGGAGTGAACAAAGCGGTAGCCGAGCAGGGCCTATTGGGCGCTCTTACCGGTGGCATCACCGCCTGTGCCGGCGGCATTGCCGGCGCCATCGTGTTGGCACTTTTGGTCTCACTCATCTTTAAACCAAAACCGAAAGGCTAAACTATAGGAGCCACCTCCTTCAAAAGGTGGCTCCTATAGCTTTTCCTTGTCCATACTTATCTATCTTCCCCGGTAAGGACGGTAAACCTTCCTCCAGCTTTTCCCTCTCCTGATTCGTCCCGCCACTACGCAGACAATCAGAATAAAAATTAACAGAAGAATAACAGCCATTCCAATTAAGATATAGGTAAATTGATTGGCGTTTCGCACTAAACTGATAGGATCTAGGCTGGAATAGACCACCTTTCGTCCGTCAGGTTGGCTATAGACCTCATCTACCTCACCCCCCATGGACTGGAGGTAAGTGGCGATGGCGTACCACTCCTTTAATTCGTTGCCCTGGTGATCATGGATAATATAGTCCTCCAGCCGATCCATATCAATAGGGACACCGTCTGCATCACGGGCGGTGATCGTGACCAAGCCGAAGGATCTCCCCTTCACCGCTCCCAGCATCTGACCGCAGTACAAACCGGTCACCACCCGGTAGAGCTGGTCATCCACAATAGGCTCCACCGTACCATCCTCCCGGCGGATGGCAGCGTAGTCCACCTTATTAAATATCATCCGGCTGGTATTAAAGGAGTATTCCACTCCGGAGGAGAACAACTGCGCAGTGTTCATAATAGGGGAAATTGAGGCATCCACCTCCATCACATTTTTCAGATCGGCCCCGGTAAGCCAGACTGCCACCAAGGGATATCCGGGCACCCCATCCGCCCCAATACCCAAGGAGGCCACGTTGAATACATCGGACACGGTGATATTCCCCTGGGGAAAAGAGGCCCGGATCACGCCGGCAGCAGTGAGTGCCATATCCACTCTCTCTCCATCTGTCTGCTGAGCCGCCCATTTATAAGCATCGGCCAGCAAATTTCCCAAGGTTGATTCGTGGGCGGTAGCGGATACGTCGCTCTGGCTTTCAAACGTATGGGGATTACGCGCCAAAACCTGGTCGAAGCTCATTCCGAAGCGAGTCAAATATTCTGCCTCGACCTCGTCCTTATATCCCTCTACCAGTCTGGCGATATCCGGATCTTCGGCGAGGCTGTCATCGATAGAAATCAGTTCATAGCCCGCCAAATCCACCTCTCCATTGGGCTTATAGTCCAGGGTAATCACACCTAGGTTCTTGGAATAAGCCCCAGCCGATACGATATAGGTTTCCCCCACCTGAATGGGCTGAGTCAGAGTTGTATGAGTATGGCCGGAGACAATGATGTCAATGCCCTCCACCCCTTTGGCCAACTCGTAATCCTCTCCTTTGCCTGCTTTGTTGGTCCCCGCATGGGAGAGGCAAATTACCAAAGGCTGCACGCCATAGGTCTCCGAGCAATAGCGCCTGGCCTCATCCACCACTCTTTGGGTGGTCTGCGCATGATCGTAGAGAATCATACCAGACATGGGCGCCGTTTCGTGAGATCCCACTCCCATAACACCTAAAACAACGTAATACACCCCATTCCGCTCCAGCAGGGCATAATCGGCTACGCCGTATCGGGCAAAGGCATCCCACACCGCCTGGGCATCCTCATTGTAGCCCTCTTGCTCCTTGGTAGGTGGGAGGTAGTTGGCCTCTACAATGGCTGGCAAGGGATCCCCACTGTCCACAGCGGCATGGAGCATGGAAGCCAAGCCAGAGGCCCGATAATCATACTCATGGTTACCCAGGGTAGTCACATCGTACCCCAAAGCCCCCATGATCCGCAGCTCAGTAGCGGCGGTGGCATACGCCGTTTGAAATAGGGATCCCATGGAAAAATCCCCTGCATCTACTAAAATTGCATCAGGATAACGGGCTTTTTGCCGGTTGATGGCAGTTTTCAGCCGGGCATAGCCGCCGTATTCCTCTCCCTTCTCATCCAGGGTAGGAAGAAAATGGGAGTGCAAATCGTGGGTAAACAACACGGTAACCTGAGTGGTGGGAGCTTCGGCCAGGGCCATGAAACACATGAATAAGACAGTTAGACCGGTCAAAACCAAGCCCCCCAACCGCTTGGTATACGCTTTCATTTCGGGTACTCCTCTCCTCAAATCATCTTTTGTAAAAAGTATACCCTCAGTGGCGGACATGTATATGATCATTAATATGGTTTATACAATAGCAGTAATATCCATCGCACTTTGAGCAATAGCGAAATTCCATACTTGGTTGATCCGCATCGGTAACCCCACACACGGCGCACTTATGCATATACCCCCCAGTTTGGCCGGCCTTTTTCTTAGCCTCCCTTTGAGCGCGCTTAAAGTTGACCACATTAGACGATGTCCTCCGCTTTATCCGGGAAAACAGATATAAGAAATCCTGCCAAAAGAAAATGAGATAGTTCAGAATAGCCACCACAGGCAGTAAGGCTCCCATCCAATTACCAACCATCAAACTGCTGAGAATGGACCAGGCAAACAGGGCCGCATCCAGCCAGGCCAACCATTTAACCTTGACCGGGATGATAAAAAACAGCAGCACCCGCATGTCCCCATACAGCGTGGCAAAGGCGAAAAATAAGGACAGATTTACATAATACATAGAAGCATAGCCCGTCATCAAACCAAACAGGATATTAAGAAATACACCCCCAACATAAAACACAGTAAACTTTGTGCTTCCCCACTCCCGCTCCAACATGGAGCCTACCCAATAGTAGAAGTAGGCGGAGATTGCCACAAGCAGAAGTCCAGATCCCTGTGGAACCAGCACGAAGGTTACCAGCCGCCAAACCTGCCCCTGAAAGATAGCATTGCGGAAAAAACTCAACATAGATGAAAGGGACACCCTTCCCAGACTAAACGTATCAATCAGGTAGATGGTCACATTTGCAATGGCAATGTAAAACATTAGGTTGTAAATGGCAAACCGGGGGTGTTTGGCACAGAACCGATCCAACCAGGTGATATTGTTATGATACACAGACGTACCTCCTCTTAAAAACTCGGTTTTTTATCTTACACCCTCGTCCATCGAGAGTAAAATAATTTTTTAATTTACCCTCTATCCCTTTCCTTAAGGGGAAGGATTTTACCCATAGTCTGCCTCCATTTTCCTGCCGGGCCAGCTTACAAAACTTCTATAACTTGGCCATTTTACCACATCTGTCCAATTTCCGCAACCAAAAGCCGTTGAAAACAGGGACAAGTTATGATAAAGTAAAAAACAAATATAGACTGGTGGAATCAGCCCATTCCATGTCAATCATTGTACCCAAAAAGAAAGGATTGAGACCTATGGGCATTGTTTGCGCCCCCTCCCTTCCCCCCTTCGGTCACCGCAAGATCGATTGGGTGCGCAACTTTATGCCCGCCCTGTCCCAGATTGAAGCTCGATTTCAACGGGAAAAGCCCTTCGCCGGACTGCGAAGTGGATGTGAAATGGCTGAAAGACAATGCCCTATCCAAATGGCAGCAACGGGAAGGGATCAGCGGCTATAAGTTGCCCGGTGGCAAAGTCCTCAACGTTCTGGCAGAGGGAAGACTTGTGAACCTTGCCGGTGGCAATGGCCACCCCGCCGAAATTATAGACATGTCCTTCTCTGTCCAAGCCCTGGCTGCCGAGTGGCTGACCAAGCACAAGGGTGCGGTGGAAACCAGGCTCTACGACATCCCCGCCGAAATCGACGAGCAGATCCCCTGGGCCAAGCTGGCTTCCCTGGATCTGTCCATCGATACCCTGACCCTAGAGTAGGCCGCATACCTGGCAAGTTCCAGCGCCTAAAACAGACAGCTAGTTTTCTTTGGTAAGAACAGCGGTAAAGGGTTATACTTGAATCGATCTACAAGTAAAAGCAAGGGGGTAGAATATTTGATAAAAGAAAAGATCGTAGTGGGGGACGGCACAAAATATCCGTTAAATGGGATACTAACTCTACCAGATCAGGTCGAATATCCTGTTCCGGCAGTTGTCTTTATTCACGGTTCAGGCCCCAGCAACATGGATGAAAAAGTTGGTAAATTGACACCATTTAGAGACCTGGCAAATGGACTTGTAAATCATGGTATTGCTTCAATAAGATATGATAAAAGATCCTTCACTTATGGAAGAAAGCTTATAAAAGAAAAGGATATTACGGTAAAAGAAGAGACAATAGATGATGCAATTCTGGCTACTGAAATTTTACGAAGACATCCCCGTATCGATTCAGAGAACATATTTATACTGGGCCATAGTATGGGAGCCATGTTAGCTCCTCGTATCGATGCCGAGGGCGGTAATTATAGGGGGCTGATTCTTCTTGCAGGCTCTCTTCGTAAGCTAGAGGATATTATTATTTACCAGAGTAAGGAAATGATCAGCCATATGAACAAAGCGCTACAGTGGGTAGCGAAAAAACAAGTGCAGAAAATGCAAGAAACTTTTGAAGGTCTATACAACATGACTGATGATGAAGCAAGTAGCAAGAAATTTGCAGGCGGTACTACGCTGTACTATTTTAAGGAAATGGGCAAGCACGCCGTTTCTGACTATCTAGAAAACCTCCATAAGCCTATATTGATCATGCAGGGTGAGAAGGATTTTCAGGTAAAGGTAGACATAGATTTCAATGCCTACAAAAAGTTGTTGAAAGGAAAGCCAGACGTAACTTTTAAGCTATATGAAAACCTGAATCATGCATTTGTTCCCTCTGTATACGGAACCATAGTCAAAGCAAGAAAAGAGTATCATGTAGAACAGCACATTGGAGCAGATGTGATTGCAGACATCGCAAATTGGATTCTGACATCCCTATTTAGCACGCCCACTTATTGACAAAAATCAAATCCCCTGATACAATGAGTATGACAACTTAATTGCCTTATCAAGAGTGGCTGAGGGAACGGCCCGATGAAGCCACGGCAACCTGCCTTTGTGCAAGGTGCCAAATCCGACGGTTATCGAAAGATGAGGGAAAAATTGCATTTCCTGCGCTCCGTCGGCCCCGGCGGAGCGTATTTTTGCTTTTCTCTCCCATTAATCCCCTCTTAATAAATAGAAAGGAGCCAATGCTATGGCACATCGATTGTTTACCTCCGAGTCCGTCACCGAGGGTCACCCTGACAAGGTATGTGACCAGATTTCCGACGCCGTCTTAGATGATATCCTGGCCGCCGACCCTACTGCCCATGTAGCTTGCGAGACCTTCACCACAACTGGTATGGTAGTGGTTATGGGTGAGATTACCACCTCCCACTATACCGACATTCCTTCCATCGCCCGCAGGACCATCCAGCGCATCGGCTACACCAATCCCAACTATGGCTTCGATTACCGCTCCTGTGCTGTCATGACCTCCATTGATGAACAGTCCCCCGACATTGCCATGGGGGTCAACCAATCCTACGAGGCCCAAAACGGCATTGCTGATCCCGATGATCTTATCGGCGCCGGCGACCAGGGCATGATGTTCGGCTACGCCTGTAACGAGACTTCCGAGTTTATGCCCGCCCCTATTTCCCTGGCTCATCAGCTCTCCCGTCAGCTGGCCCAGCTGCGTAAAGATGGTACTCTCCCCTGGCTGCGTCCTGACGGTAAGAGCCAGGTTACTGTAGAATATGACGACGATGGCCATGTGCTGCGCTGCCCCGCCGTGGTGGTTTCTACCCAGCACGACCCTGACATTTCTCTCAAAGATCTGCGGGAGGCCGTCATAGAGACTGTCATCAAGCCGATTATCCCCGCCCCCTGGCTGGACAAGGATACAAAATATTACATTAATCCCACTGGCCGCTTCGTGGTGGGCGGCCCTGTGGGGGACACCGGCCTTACTGGTCGTAAGATCATTGTAGATACCTATGGCGGCTACGCCTCACACGGAGGCGGCTGCTTCTCCGGTAAGGATCCCACCAAGGTGGATCGTTCAGCCGCCTACATGGCCCGCTATGCCGCTAAAAATTTGGTCGCTGCCGGCCTGGCAGACAAATGCCAGATTGAGCTGGCCTACGCTATCGGTGTAGCCCATCCTGTGTCCGTCCTTGTAGACACCTGGGGCACCGGTAAGCTGGA
Source organism: Oscillospiraceae bacterium (assembly GCA_045543215.1). Lineage (GTDB taxonomy): Bacteria > Bacillota > Clostridia > Oscillospirales > Oscillospiraceae > DXYV01. Next base: position 1,710 of record JAZQMD010000023.1, on the reverse strand, counting down.
CGACGAAAAGCTGGCCCAGTTGGTTAACCGATGCTTCGACCTGCGCCCGGCAAAGATCATCTCCCACCTGGACCTACGCCGGCCCATCTATGAGCAAACCGCCGCCTACGGTCATTTCGGTCGTACGGACATTGATTTGCCCTGGGAGCGCACCGACATGGTAGATACCCTGAAAAATGCACTGTGAACCTATTCCACGGCAACAGCCTTGCAATTTGGGGTAAAATACTTTACAATGCTTTTACCAAGCCACTATATCCCAAAGGGAGGCTGCTACCATGAAGGTACTCCATCTACTCAATTACGCCGGCAACGGCGGCACTGAAGGCTATGTCAGAACCCTAATTGATTATCTTCATGGCCCTGTGGAGCCCTATTTTATCTATAACCAGCCCGGCCCGCTGGTAGACTGGATGGCCCAGCGAGGTATCCCCATGGCCCAAGTGGCAATGGGCTCCCCCTTTGACCGTAAAGCGGCCAAGGAGGTGGCAGCTCATTGCGCAAACTGGGGGGTGTCAGTCATCCATACCCACTTTCTGCGGGAGAACTACATCGCCATGCTGGCCAAGGGCATGTGCAAGGGACTGAAGGTTATCAATACCTATCATATTCTCGTCCCAGTCTCCCCGGTCATTCGCCTGTGCAATCGATTGATATCCCATCGACAAGATGCCATAGTGGCCAACTGCTCTGCAGGAAGGGACCTACTCATCCGCAACGGAGTGCCCGCTGAGAAGATCCACCTTATTTATAATGCTGTGGACCCTGTCCAGTGGACAGGAGGGGACCCCACCGCCCTACGGCGGGAGCTGAGCCTTTCCAAGAAAACCTTCCTCATGCTCTTTGCTGCCCGTCTGGTGCCAGGGAAAGGCCATCGTTTTCTGATGGAGGCGGTGAGCCGGATGGAGGGGGATCTCTGTTTGGTCATTGCCGGCGAGGGGGAGCTGGAAGATTGCATCCGACAAGATGCCGAGCAATTAAATCTGGCTGATCGCGTCCGTTTCTTGGGCCACCGTACTGACATGGTCAACCTCTATGCCGCCGCCGATGTAACGGTATGCCCCTCGGAGAGTGAAACGCTCAGCTTTTTGCTCTTGGAGTCCCTGGCCTCTGGTACCCCCGTGGTTGCCACCCGGGTCGGTGGGCTCACCGACATTGTCACGCCGGAGACCGACTGCGGGCTCCTGGTGGAATATGGCGATGTACCCGCCATGACCGCTGCTTTGGAGGCTCTGCGTACCCACCCCGCCGAGCGCACCCGTCTGGCGGAAAACGGGCTCCAGGCGATAAATCGGCTGTTTCATATTAACAAACTGACTGCCGACATCTTATCCCTTTATCAAGCTTGATCCTGGAGGGCTCCTTATGACGATCATCCAAAACAGCGTAGTTTTACAATTTTTATTTTTCCTGTGGCGGAAAACGCTTTTACTCTGGCCCAACAGTTACTTGAAGGGGCTGATAGACCGACTGGATCAGGTTCTATCCAGCTGGGCGGATGGGAGCCCTTTTTGCAGTCTATTTCGAAGAGAAGGGGTTTTTCTGGCCGCCTATCCGAGTAGCACTACCTGTCAGACGGCCTCCTTCCTGGCCAATCTGGTCCCAAGCTTGCTTTATAAGCTTTACAGTCGGTTTCGCTCCCAAGCAGAAAGCAGCGTAATCTGCCGACTCCTTCTGCTCGGCTTAGGTAGCCACCCTAAGTCGGAGGCC
>JAZQMD010000022.1:0-2888 GCA_045543215.1 Oscillospiraceae bacterium | reverse complement strand
CTTCTTTTTACAACGAGCGCGTATATCTTTGACCGCCTCCTTCAGCGCCAAGTCGCCTCCCCGCTTACCCCCCGCCCGTGGGAAACGAATGACACAGGAGGCAGCTTTATCCCACCCAATACCACAGGCTTTGGAAAAGTCAACTAAGTCGGAAATGGTAAGTTCTAAACCGGGGGCATAATTAGCATAAACAATCGGATCAAAAGCGACCTGCTCCAAGGCGCCCTCCAGGGCTTTGGCCCAGTAAGCAGCCTGGTCTGAGGCATCATCTAGCAACAAGCGTCCCCAGACGGTATCCTCAGGCCAAATCTCTGGTCCCAGGTCAAAATCCTGCCGCCGCTCCCGTAGCCAGCCTATGGGGTCCGGATGGCTCTGCACTCGGCGGTGGATATCCAGCACGACCTCAGCCAAAGTTTGATCGTCCCTGTCTCCAGCCAGGGCCTCAACCAGCTGCGCAAAACCAGGATTCTGCTCTATATTGTTATAGTGCCCCTCCAGCACTCCGTCCAGGGAGGTAGCGAGGAGGGCCTTCCCCTCAGCCTCATCGCACAGGCGAAAGTCCGGATCCACCCCAGCCAAATGTCCGCACTCCCGGAGAAAATCGATGCAGAAGGAATCAATGGTGCAAATTTTCGCCTGGTAGACTAGGGCTGTCTGGCGACGCAGATGGCCGTCGTGCGGCTTTTCCGCCAACCGTCTGGACAAAGCCTGGGCTACCCGTCCCCGCAGCTCGGCGGCGGCGGGTTTGGTAAAGGTAATGACGAGGAACTCGTCAATATTACGCCCCTCCCGCACTACATGATCCATTAGACGCTCCACCAGAACTCGGGTCTTACCCGATCCGGCGGCGGCGGACACCAGCAGGGCGCCCCCGCGGTCTTCCACCGCCAGCTTTTGTTCCTCAGTCAGCTCAAGGCTCATCCTTCCCCCCTCCTTTCCCATCGTCCTCCAAGGATGCCCAAAATTCCTTCCCACTCAGGGCCTTCTGCCGCCGCAGCCTATCGCCGCAGGCGGGCTCAAAGTGACAAGCCGCAGCATAATCGCACCAACGACAAGCATTGTGCTCCTCCCCCCGCCAATAGGGATCCGCATCGATGTTCCCCGCCGCTAAATCCCCGGCAACCTGGTAAAGTCTGTCCTCCACCAGATGGGCCAGTTGCTCAAATTGCGCCCGGGACAGGCCAGCCTCGCTCCACCCCCCAAGGGGAAGAAATCGATGCTTACCTCCTTCAAGACGCTCCATGGCTGCCACCACCTCCGGTTCGTCCAGTACCAAACCACGTCGTACCAGTTCTTTATCAGCAGCGGCACAAACCTCTTCACGGGTCATAGAGCGCCTGCCGTTGACCACCGGACTGCGGGCAGGAAGATAGAGCACCCCTGCAGGAACAATCTCCTCGGGGCCAAATAGCCTCTTCCCCTCCTTCCCAAGGGCAAAGAGGTACAAAAGCATCTGGAGCCCTAAACCGTTTTGCAAATCAGTAAAGTCAAAGGCCTTTTTCCCAGTTTTATAATCCACCACCCGAAGATAGCGCTTCCCATCATGTACCCATTCGTCCACCCGATCCACCAGGCCGGACAAGCGGACGGTCACCCCGTTTTCCGCCGTCACCGGAGGTAACCCTTCTCCCCTGCCGAATGCCAACTCAAAGGCGGCGGGGCGAAAGTCGGAAGCTGCCAACTCAGCTGCAACATTATCCAATACCTGATCGGCAGCCCTGCACATTCGACCAAAGAGATAGCGAAACCGCCCTCCTTCCTCCTCCATACCCTGGAGGGATTGATGAATATAAATTTCTGCAGCCCGGGCCGACTCAGCCCGGCGCAATCCCTCATCCCCAATCAGCCGTTCTAGGCCGCCTGGATTCTCCATAGCCCTTCTGAGTACCGTCTCCAAAATAAAGTGGATAAAGGTTCCATAGTCGGTGGCCTGGAACTTGGCCCTCTCCCGCAGTCGGGCACCTAAACCGTAACGCAGGAAATGACTGAAATGGCAGGAGGCCAGCTGATCCAGCTTGGTAGCCGACAGGGAAATTGTCTTTCCGTAGAGGGTCTCAGTACCCAGACGTGTTAAACGCCCGCGGTGCCATGCCCTGGCCCCTTCAACCCGCTCTACCGCCTGTGCCCACCGCGGCATGGTTTTGAGGGCCGCCGCAGCCCGGGGATCGCTTCCCGCCCGCTCCAGAGCGGGAAGCGGAGCGCATAGAGGGATATCCCTCCCCCGTATGCTCCACCTTTGAGGGAAGATGGCATTCAGACGGTCAATCAGGAAGGAGGGTGATCGCTCCTCCCCATCTGCATCCATCGCTGCCCAGGAAACATAAAGACGGTCGGTCGGTACGGCGCAGGTCTCATAGACGATGGTCATCTCCCGGCGCAGCTTATCCTCCAGCCTGGGAGCCAGGGTAAGGTCCAGCTCGGCCAGCAGCCCCCGGTCCCGGTCGGAGAGCACCCCCGGCACTGAAGTTGCCCTGGGGACGGAATCGCTGTCTGCCCCCAGGAAAAACAAAGCCTTAACCTGCTTGCCAGCCATACGGGGACAGTCTCCCGCCGTTACCCGATCCAGGGAGACAGGAATGGCCGACACGTCATACTGGGACAACACCAACTGGAACAGGCGGGAAAATTCCTCTAAATCCATAACAGTCTCCCTCAGCAGAAGGGCGCATTGCTCCAAAGCGTTACACAAAATATCCCACAGTTGACGGTACTCAGAAGCTTTTTGCAGATCTCCCCGCCCTTCCAACTCCCTGGCTCGATCAGAAAGTCGATGGGGCAAATTCAGCTCCTCCAGGCAGCGATACAGAGCCACGGAAAACCCTTTTCCCGTACACTCCTGTGTCCGGCGTAAGCCTTCCAAGGGGGCAATGAGAGCGCGGCGCAAACCG
>JAZQMD010000021.1:0-17537 GCA_045543215.1 Oscillospiraceae bacterium | reverse complement strand
GCATTGGAGGAACTACATCCTTTCATCTGGGGAATATTATGTGTGCCCTGGCGGGCGTTCTCCTGGGGCCGACCTGGGGGGCGGGAGGCGCCGGTATCGGCTCGATGCTTTACGATTGGACAAATCCTCTCTACTTTGCTGAGAGCTGGATTACCTTACTGACCAAGGGAGTGTATGGCCTGGTGGCCGGCTTGGTAGCCTGGTCAGGAGGAAAAAGGGGAGAGAGCTACCCTCGTAATCAATGGGCTGCCGTGGCCGCTGCCCTGACCTATGCTGGAGTATATTTATTTAAGGTGTTTGCCTACGATGGGATGCTGGTGGGTGGTCTTGCTCCGGCTGCTGCCATAGCTCCAGTAGGGCTTAAGCTCCCAGCTACTATTTTCAATGCCGTATTGCCAATGATTCTTACCCCTTTGCTGGCTAAGGCGATCCAGACTGGATTGAAGAAGTCGGGCCTGCACGCGGCGGGGGGTTGAAGAGGGGTGTTCGAAGAAAAGTGATTGGTCATACTATTAAATAAAAATAGACGGATGGCAGGCATTTTTGTGCCTGCCATCCTTCTATTTTTCTCTATAAATCAGGGTAGATTGATATTATATTTAGAGTCAGCCAGGGACAGACTCATGATGGATACTTCGAAGGCAGTACGAGGGGTGGTTTCTCCGTTTTCCTCTTTAAAATAGACCCTGCTTTGCAGTCTCCCCTCAAGCCTCAGACGACTGCCAACGGTGAGCTCACCACAGGCAACAGCCAGAGACCCCCAGGCGATGCAGGGCAGATAGTCTGCTCTGCCGTATCGGCGGTTGACGGCCAGTAGTAGATCGCAGATATCCCGACCCAGAGGAGTGCGGCGGTGGACAGGTGGCTTGCACAGGGCTCCAGAGAGCGTCAGTTCATTGGCGGGAAGGCCGCTGCCGGGGACCAGGCTGCGGGCCAAGACCGAAATTACCAGTCGATTGCCTGTACCGCTGCGGTTGTTATAGGAGCGCACCTCTCCTACTGTCTCAAGCTCTTTTCCTAAAATGGGGCCAAGATCCTCCAGAAGAGGCCGGGGGGCGAGGACATTGAGTATGTCAGCCGTCCCGGACAGGCGGGGGATCGACAGGGGAAAGATATCATAGGTCACTCCGTGGCTTTCGTGGGAAAAGCGGGGCGGTTCAATGGGGGTGCCCCGCAGAAAAATTTGATTTTCTCCCCGTTCCAATTTCATTGGCAATCACTCCCTTTGCCCCATTCCTATGCAGCTGGGGGAGCGGATATGTCCTGGATTACAGCAAATAGTTTCTCATAGTATCCCTTATGAAGGGGATATCATAAATAAAGCAGATAGAATTTATAAAATTAGTCAACTAAGTTAAGCGCATTGACATTGCAAAAGTTCTGCGTATAATTAAGAATAGTAGGGGGTATGGAACCCCCGGTTCAGGGAAAGGAGATGAGTGCCTGTATGGATATCAGCTTGACGGCCAAGCAGTTCCGGCGGTTACTGGATATGGTCTACATTGGCAACTGGGTGCTCAATTCCACCCGTGGAGAGGACCGGATTAGGGACTATGACGAGGTGGAGAGTCTGCTGTTTTCCAAAGCCCGGGAAGAGGGGATGAAGGTGCTGGCCGAGGACTATATGGGGGAGGTTATCCCCTCCCGTGCCTTTGCTGAGGGGGGGATCCATGAGGCTATTATGGATTATGAAAACAATATGTTTTTTGAAATCCTGGCGGAGGATCTGGCGCGACGGGACATGGATGACGTGCCCATTGATGAGAATAACTACGATGAACTGGCTGCCCGTATTGATGCCTATATCGATGAGTTTGAGCGCAACGGTACCGATAATATTACCATAGAGAGTGATGCGCTGTAAATCGGCACGAAAGGCCTCTCCCGGCCCGACCGGGGGAGGCCTTCTTGCCATACGGGACGTAAAATCTTCCGTTATATGGTTGAGGATTATCCTGATTGGCCCGGAGTGAGATGCTGAGAACAAACGTGCTATAATTTAGTTTATGAAATGGAAACATTTAAAAATAATATTGAAAGAGAGGGAAATGAATGAAAAATAAAAGTTTTATTTTTCAAATCAACTCGTATGATACGGGCAGTCTTTTACCGCAAGTAAGTAAAGCCCTAGAAAAGAGAACGGAACTTGTGTCAAGGGAGCGCTATCCCGGCTTATGGAAACACATTGACAAATTAAATAACGATGTGGAGCAAAGACGAACGCAAAGCAAACCCCGAACGAAAATAATGAGTGTAGTTTGTTTGGCACTGGGCATTTTCCTTTTTGTACCCGGACTGATGGAGCCACAAGAATTGCTGGTGCCGCTGCTCACCGGCGCGATTGCCATGGGCGCCGGCATAGGTGGATTATGGCGTAGCCAAAAACACACGAAAAATCCATTTGATAAATCTGCAAAATTGCTTTTAGAGAGTAAGGATACCATGTTAACAGAACAATCCATTACAGTGTCTTTCTCCGAAACCGGAATGACAATTCCGACAGGAAACAGCAGCACCGACTTGGTGCCATATAGCAATTTTGAATGCATTATTGAAACTGCTGATATACTCCTTTTCGTTTATGATATGCGTGTTGCTGTATTGCATAAACTTGACTTAACAACTGGGAATATTGATGATTTTTGCAATTTCATTTCAGAGAAAGTTACTGGATATCACTCAATTATATAGACGGAGGTACAGCATATAAATAACAGAAACCAGAAAATTGTTAAAGTATCAGAAAAAGTGTTTTATTTAGAATTTTCAAAATTCTACCAGAGAAGAAGTTACTGGACATTAAGATAATTTTCAACTATATATATTTTCCAACGAAAACACTTGCAATAGAAGGAATCTTATGGTATACTAACAAGGAAAACATGTAGAATGTAGGATTGAATGAGAGTGGGGCTTGCGCTCCGCTCTTTTTGTGTGGAAGAGCTGAATTCCTAGGCAAAGGAGGAAGACCCCATGGCAAAAGTGGTTGATGTGGTGGCTGACCTGGCCGCCCCGGTGGTGGAGGCACAAGGATGTACCCTGTGGGACGTGGAATACGTCCGAGAGGGGGGCGAGTGGTTTTTGCGCCTGTATATTGATAAGGACGGAGGCGTGTCCATCAGTGACTGCGAGGCGGTGAGCCGACCGGTGTCTGATCTGCTGGACCAGGCCGATCCCATTGAGGGAAGTTACACATTCGAGGTGTCCTCCGCCGGGCTGGAGAGGGCCCTGAAAAAGCCGGAGCATTTTTCCGTTTGCATGGGCAAAGAGGTGGATGTGAAGCTTTACCGCCCGGTGAACGGCTGCAAAGAGCACACCGGTGTGCTTGAGGGTTATGAGGATGGCCGTGTTACCGTGGGCGGCGTTATTTATGAGAAAAAAGACGTGGCGGCTGTGCGGCTGCATGTGAGCTTTTGAGCGAGAGTGAAGGAGAATCGACATGGCTAAAAAGAGACCGGTTGCAAAAAGCACTGAGTTGGATGGGAAAGAGTTTTTTTCCGCCATTGAGTTGATTGAGAAGGAAAAAGGGATTCCCCAGGAGTATATGATTGAAAAAATCACTCAGGCTCTGGTGACTGCCTATAAAAGGGACCACGAGGGTATTACTGACAACGTAGTGGTGGATGCCAACCGGGATACCTGTGAGGTGCGCATGTTTGTCAAAAAGGACGTGGTGGAAACGGTGGATAACCCTTACACCGAAATGTCTTTGGAGGAGGCGCGCAAGGCCCTCCCCCATGCTGCCCTGGGAGATGTGCTGCGTATTGAAATCAAGCCTAAAAATTTCGGCCGTATTGCCGCCCAAACAGCCCGACAGGTGATCATCCAGGGGATGCGGGAGGCTGAGCGGGGTATGGTTTTTGATGAATTTTCCTCCAAGGAGCATGAGTTGCTCACCGGCTGCGTCACTCGTATCGATCCTCGTTCCGGTGCAGTATCTCTGAGGATCGCCAGTGGTAGTGAGTTTACTGATGCATTTCTCTCTGCTGGGGAACAGGTGCGTGGAGAGCTCATCCGGGAGGGGGATCGCCTGCGGGTGTATGTGGTGGAGGTTCGCCGCTCAACCCGAGGTCCGCAGGTGCTTATCTCCCGCACGCACCCCGGATTGGTCAAGCGGCTGTTTGAGTTGGAGGTGCCTGAGATTTATGATGGCACTGTGGAGATCATGTCCATCGCCCGTGAGGCCGGCAGCCGCACCAAGATGGCTGTGTGGAGCGAAGACGAAAATGTAGATCCCATCGGTGCCTGTGTTGGCCCACGGGGCCAGCGAGTGAATGCCATTGTAGAGGAATTGCGGGGCGAAAAGGTGGACATCATCAAGTACTCTGATGATCCCACTCAATATGTGGCCGCTGCCCTAGCCCCTGCCGATGTGGTGGAGGTGGTCACCACCGAGGAAGGGAAAAGCTGTCGGGTGGTTGTGCCTGACGATCAGCTTTCTCTGGCCATCGGGAAGGAGGGCCAGAATGCCAGACTGGCGGCCAAGCTGACCGGTCTTAAAATTGATATTCGTCCTGTCAGCGCCCCGGAGCCTCTGGAAGAAGAGGGAGTGGGGCTGGCGGAGTATGAATATGATAAGGAAGAGCAGAACAAGGTAGAAGCAGAGTAAGAAACAGATTACGTTCATGCAGGAGGTGCCGAGATGCCAAAGAAGATACCTATGCGCCAATGCCTTGGATGCCGGGAGATGAAGCCCAAAAAGGAGCTTATCCGGGTGGTGCGTTCCCCGGAAGGGGAGCTTTCTCTGGATTTTAGGGGCAAAAAGCCTGGACGCGGTGCCTATCTGTGCCCCCAGGTTGATTGTCTGGCTAAGGTAAAGAAGTCCAGGGCACTGGAGCGGGCTTTCTCCGCTCAGGTGCCTCCAGAGGTGTATCAGGCCCTGGAGGAGGAAATGGAAGCGGGTGACGGCGGTGACAACTAACGCCCTCAATCTCATTGGACTGGCCCTGAAAGGGGGACGGCTGGAGATTGGAGATGAGCCTGTGGGTGTGGCCTGCCGTGGAAGAGGAGTAAAGGTCGTGTTATTGGCCAGCGACGCTGCGGAGAATACCGTCCGAAGGGCCGAGCGCTTCGCTCAAACGGGGAAAGCGCCCTGTGTGACGCTTCCTTTTACCAAGGCAGAGCTGGGACACGCTACCGGTAGAGTATCTTGTGCAGTCTTGGCCCTTACCGATGTGGGGTTGGCGGCAAGCCTACTGACTAAGTTGGCGGGCTTGGATCCGGAGCGGTATGGACAAAGCGCCCAATCCCTCAGTCGTGAGGCTGATCTGGCCCACCGGCGCCAGAAGGAACAACGTGCCAATGAACGTAATATTCAACATAAAAGGTATCAGCCCTGGGCTGCGCCCCCGCCGGGGAAAGGCGGGTTTTCCGCACCCGGCAGTCCGAAGCGGCAGTAAATTTTAAATGGAGGTGGCCTGTTTGAGCCTGATTAAATATCGAGTGAGAGATATCGCCAAAAATTTTGGCATGCAGCCCAAGGAAATTGGGGCCATCATGGCAAAGTTCAAGTCCGAGCCAAAGAGTAATATGCAGGTGATGGAGGATGATGAGCTTGCCTTTGTTTTTGAGTATTTGACCCAGCACAATCAGGTAGAGAGTATGGAGAGTATCTTTGCCGATGTGTACCATGAGCCTAAGCCTGCAAAGCCGGTGAAGGAGGAGCCAACCACTGGGGCTGTGGATGAGGCACAGCAGTCTGCTGCTGTAAAGGAAAAGGGAGAGCAGAGTGGTGTCCAGCCCCAGACTGGTAAGTCTCAAATTCAGCCTCAGGGTGGACAAAGCAAGGGCAGTCAGCAGCAGTCCAAGGCTCAGAGCGGCCACCGCCCAGGGACGAAGGTACCTGAGAAGAAGGTGGTGGACACCCGTAAGGGCGGTGGGGTCAATCTGGAAAAGTACGACCAACGGCTGGAGGATCTGGCGCCCGACAAGGCCAACCGTATGCAGACCGGAAAGCAGAAATTTCAGGGCAGAGGCAATCAGCGCAAGGGAGGTTTCCAGGGCAGCAAGCGCCGGCAGGAGGAGCAGGATAAGATGCGCCGGCTCCAACTGGAGATTGCAAAGAAAACTCCGCTGAAGGTGCTGATCCCTGAAGAGATATCCGTAGGTGAATTAGCCTCCCGCATGAAGAAGACGGGGGCCGAGGTGGTTAAGGTTCTCATTAAAAATGGGGTTATGGCCTCTTTATCAGATGTGATTGATTTCGAAACTGCCGCCATCATCGCAGAGGAATTGGGATGCAGGGTAGAGAAGGAGATCATTGTTACCATCGAAGAGCGACTCATTGACACCACTGAGGATAAGGAAGAGGACCTGGAGCCCAGAGCTCCCGTGGTAGTAGTCATGGGCCATGTAGACCACGGTAAGACCTCCTTGTTGGACTATATCCGCAACGCAAATGTGGTGGATCGAGAGGCGGGAGGAATTACTCAGCACATCGGTGCCTATCAGGTGCAGGTCAACACAAAGCCCATCACGTTTTTGGATACTCCCGGCCATGAGGCTTTTACCGCTATGCGTGCCCGTGGCGCTATGGTCACCGATGTGGCCATTCTGATAGTCGCTGCGGACGACGGTATCATGCCCCAGACCGTAGAATCCATTAACCATGCCAAGGCTGCAGAGATTCCTATTATCGTGGCCATTAATAAGATGGATAAGCCAGAGGCAAATCCTGACCGGATTAAGGAGCAGCTTACGGCTTATGAGTTGGTTCCCGAGGAGTGGGGGGGTGAGACTATCATCTGTCCAATTTCTGCCAAGACTGGTATGGGTGTTCAGGAGTTGCTGGAGATGGTCACGCTTACCGCCGAGATGCGAGAACTCAAAGCCAATCCCAACCGTACCGCCCACGGCACTGTTATTGAGGCCCGGCTGGATAAAACCCGCGGCCCTGTGGCCACTCTGCTGGTGCAAAACGGTACGCTCAAGCAGGGAGATGTAATTATTGCGGGTACTGCCGTGGGCCGTGTGCGCGGCATGGTGAATGACAAGGGGGAGAAGGTCAAAGAGGCTGGACCTTCTGTTCCGGTGGAAATCATCGGTATGGGCGAAGTGCCGGGTGCGGGCGACGATTTCCATGCTGTGGCTGATGAGCGCATGGCCCGTGAATTGGTGGAGCAGCGTAAGGAGGAGCGCAAGAACGCCTCCATCGGTGCGGCAAAGCAGAAGGTATCCCTGGAGGAGCTGTTCAGCCAGATTCAGCAGGGTGAGATGAAGGATCTGAATATTATCGTCAAGGCCGACGTACAGGGTTCTGCCGAGGCGGTGAAGGCGTCTCTGGAGAAAATTACCAATGAAGAAGTCCGGGTGCGGGTCATTCACTGCGCCGTAGGTGCGGTGAATGAGTCCGATGTGATGCTGGCGGCCACTTCAAATGCCATTATCGTGGGCTTTAACGTCCGACCGGATAAAAATGCCGCTGAGTCTGCTGCACGCAGCAACGTAGATATGCGCATGTACCGGGTGATTTACGAGGCCATTGAGGAGATTCAGGCCGCTATGAAGGGAATGCTCTCTCCTAAGTTCAAGGAGGTTTCCTTGGGAGAGGCTGAGGTGCGGGAGGTCTACAAGATCACCAACGTGGGCATTGTGGCCGGCTGTTATGTTACCAGTGGCCGTATGGTGCGCAACGCCCAGATGCGTTTGGTGCGGGACGGTATCGTGGTACACGACGGCGTACTGGCATCCCTCCAGCGGTTTAAGGACAGCGTGAAAGAGGTTGCTCAGGGGTACGAGTGTGGTATTACCGTTGAGAAATTTCAAGATATTAAGGTAGGGGATATCATCGAGGCCTACCAGATGGAGCAGATTGAGGCCTGAGCATAAACAAGTGGGGCGGGCGTTTTCGTCCGCCCCGCATATACTAATCGCAATAATCGCTCAATGAACTGAATGCCAGACAAAGTGCAAGCTGAAACCCTTGGCGGAATGTATATTGTCCGTAGGCCCGGATCGGGTTATCCCGCAAATGGGGTGGGGCCTTTTCCGGGTCATAGGGTGGGCACCAGGCCAAAAAGAGAAGTTCAAATAACGTATCCATACTATCACCTCAAATAATTAAAACTAGGTTTACCTATGAGTAGATTTTATTCTTTTTATGTATAAATGTCAAGGAGTGTGTCATGGAATACACACAATATTTTTCGCAAAGAGTATTTGGGTTGAGGAAACAGCGTGGCTTAAGTCAAAAGGAACTGGGGGCAGCCGTTGGTCTTTCTCACAAAGCTATTAGTACCATTGAAAGCGGCGCTCGTTCCACAACCATTGAAAAATTAACCTTATTGGCAGACTTTTTTGAAGTTTCCACCGACTATTTATTGGGTCGGAAAGATGATCCGGAATAGAGGAGAACAATATGGCAAGCAATCGAATGGGACGCATTAACGAGGAAATTCAGCGGGAGCTGTCCACCCTGATTCGTACGGTGAAAGATCCCCGGGTGTCTGGTATGGTGAGTGTCACCGCCGTTGAGGCCACCAACGACCTGCGCTATGCGAAAATTTTCATCAGCGTTCTGGATAAGTCGGCCTCTGGCCAGGTGCTCAAGGGGCTCAAGTCGGCCTCTGGCTATCTTCGCCGGGAGTTGGGCCGCAGCCTTAATCTGCGTTACACCCCCGAGCTGGTTTTTGAACGGGACGACTCCATTGATATCGGTACCCATGTGCTGGAGCTGCTTCGGGACGTGGAGGAAAAGGAAGGCAGAGGTCATGAAACGGATGAATCGTAACATTGACATAAAGGGTGCGGCCCAGCGGCTGCGGGGGTGGGACAATGTTCTCATCCTCACACATAAACGGCCTGACGGGGATACTATTGGATGTGCTGTGGGTCTGTGCCAGATCCTGCGGGAATTGGGAAAGACTGCCTGGCTGTTGGAAAGCAGAGATGCTATTCGGCCGTTCCAGGGTTATTTGGAGGGGTATACTGCTCCAGCGGATTTTGTACCCGAACATATAGCGGCCACTGATATTGCTGATGAGGGACTCTTTCCTCCAAATGCACAGCAGTATAAGGGTAAGGTAGAGCTGGCCATAGATCACCACCCCTCAAACACCGGCTATGCGCTGGAAAACTGGGTGGAGGCTGATAAGGCAGCCTGCGGTGAGTTAATTTATGCGCTTGCTTTGGAGTTGGGTGTGATGAGTCCAAAGGTGGCCCTCCCTTTGTATGTGTCAGTCGCGACGGATACAGGCTGCTTCTTATACGGTAACACCACCGCCCATACCCATCGGGTGGCTGCTGCCCTTATGGAGGAGGGGATTGATGCTGCGGTGGTGAACAAGCGTCATTTTCGCACCAAGTCCCTCAAACGTTTCCGACTGGAAAGCGCTATTGTGGAGCACATGGAACTTTATCAGGAAGGAACGATTGCTGTAGCACCAGTTACGCTGGAAATGATGGAGGCCATCGGCGCTAGCGAGGAGGATGCGGATGATATTGCTGGTTTTGTAGGACAGCTGGAGGGGGTACTCCATGCAGTCACCCTGCGGGAGTTAAGCCCAGGGGAGTGCAAGCTCTCCCTGCGTACCCAGCCCAAGCTGCTCAACGCCAGTAAGGTCTGCGCTCTGTTGGGGGGAGGCGGACATGCTGCTGCTTCTGGTTGTACGGTAGAGGGAACCCCCCGCCAGGCCGTCGATGCTATGCTGGCCGCCATCGAACAGGTGCAGCGGAATGGCTAGTGGGATCATCATCATTGATAAGCCTCAAGGTTGGACTTCCATGGACGTGTGCGCCAAGCTGCGGGGAATGTTTCGTGAAAAGCGGGTGGGCCACGCCGGTACTCTGGACCCTATGGCCACCGGAGTGCTCCCGGTATTTATCGGCCGGGCTACCCGGGCGGTGGAGTATGCAGCTCAGTCCAAAAAGGAATATATTGCCGGAATAAAACTCGGTGTTATTACCAATACCCAGGATATTACGGGTGAGATTTTAGAAACCCGCTCAGTCCGGGTAGGGCGAGATCAACTTGGGGCAGTACTGGAGCAGTTTAGAGGGGATATCCTCCAAATCCCGCCTATGTACTCTGCCATCAAGGTGAAAGGGAAAAAGCTTTACGAGCTGGCCCGAAAGGGACAGAAGGTAGAGCGGGAGCCAAGGCCTATTCATATTGATACCTTAGATATACTGGAGGAAAATCTGCCGGAGGGGACAGATTACCTGCTGCGGGTGGTGTGCTCCAAGGGTACTTATGTACGCACACTTTGCCATGATATCGGTCAGGTTTTAGGTTGTGGTGGGGCCATGAGCGCTCTACGGCGGGTTCAGGCGGCGGGCTTCTCTTTGAAAGATGCGGTGACAATGCAGACTGCACAGGCTGCCGCTGATAGAGGGGAGACAGAGCAATTGCTTTTGCCGGTGGATCAGTATTTTGCACGCAATGGCTGGAGGGACAGTGTGAAGGTGAATTCTGAGGTTGAGAAGCGGCTACGAAATGGAGCGTATAGCAAAATGCATAGGGCTATCAATGGAGAAGTACGGGCATACGGCGAGAGTGGAGAATTTTTAGGGCTGGCTCGTTGTGGAAATGGAAGAATGATTTTGAGCAAAAGCTTTTTTGAGGTGTAACACCTTTTTGGAATATTGTGACCGCTCTTCTCATGGGGGCGGAAGGAAACGGTGAAAACAACGATGGAACGGAAAAAACGAGTGATTGCCCTGGGCTTTTTTGATGGTGTTCATATGGGCCATGCGGCTCTGTTGCGCCGGGTTGGGGAGGTGGCAGAGGAACTTGGGGTTACACCCGCAGCGGTCACCTTTGACCAACACCCTGAGGATGTGATTTTGGGAGACCGATGTATATCTCTCATCACCGCCCCCTCTGAACGGGCAGACTTGATGCACCGTCTGTTTGGAATTCAGGACATCATTATCG
Organism: Oscillospiraceae bacterium; assembly: GCA_045543215.1. Classification (GTDB taxonomy): domain Bacteria; phylum Bacillota; class Clostridia; order Oscillospirales; family Oscillospiraceae; genus DXYV01. The sequence continues at coordinate 6,664 of JAZQMD010000021.1, read as the reverse complement.
CTCCCTTTGATCAGCGCATGATGCATATGCATTGGGAGGAGTTTGTAGCCGACTACCTGGTAAGGGAACATGGGGCGGTTCACCTGGTGGCCGGACATGACTTCCACTTTGGGTACAAGGGGGAGGGCAACCCGGAACGGCTCAAGACTAAATGTGCTCAGTTGGGAGTTGGTTGTGATATTATCCCAAAAGTGGAGTGCGGTGGGATTACCGTGTCTTCTACCTATATCCGCACGCTCCTGGCCCAGGGAGAGATGGAACTGGCCAATCGATTTTTAGGACATCCATACAGCCTCACCGGGCCGGTGGCGCATGGAAAGAAATTGGGCTCTACATTGGGGTTCCCAACGGTAAACTTAACCTTTCCAGCGGGGGTGATGGTTCCGGCTTTTGGTGTATATGCCACCCAGGTGTGGTTTGACGGGGCTTATTATATGGCGGTCACCAACATAGGAACCCGGCCTACGGTGGACGACGGAGGGAGGGTGACTGTGGAAGGGTTTTTGTTGGATTTTTCCGGTGATTTGTACGGAAAAAACCTGCGAGTGGAGTTTTATAAGCATCTGCGGAAGGAGCGGAAATTTTCTTCTCTGGAGGAATTGGGGGTAGAGGTCATGCGCAACGCAGAGCAGACAAGGGAATACTTTACTCAAATAAAATAGAGAGAGGCGCTGTAAGGTATATTTCCTTACCAGCGCCTCTTTTTATTTTATCAATATCTTCTTCTGCGGTTGCCGGAATAGCCTCGACGGTAGGTAGCGCGGTACTTTCTGTGGCGGCGGGGACCGAGGATGGCAAGCCAGAAAACGAGGAATAGTAGCAGGACTACGGCTAGACCCACCAGTAGCTTGACCCACCAGCGACCTAAAACCTCCTGAATTGTCTTAATGTAATATTGGACATCGGAACGTTCCACGGCGTTGGCGGCAACCAACTCCAGGAAACCCAGTTCCTCCCCTTCATAGACCAGGGTAACCAAACCCAGCTTCTGTCCTTTCTCTACTGGAGCCTCTATCATATCAGGAAGATCGATTCGCAGTTCGGCTTGCTCAGGATCGTAATCGGTAGGCATAGTGCGGGAGATTGAGCCGACTGGCTGGGCCAGAACATAGTCGGTATCGGACAGGCCCACAGGGACTTCCCGTAAGATGGCGGTTTCGTCTATCAAGGTGATCCGCTTAAAGCTGGAAAAAGCCCACTCCAACAGATTGCGGCTTTCCAGAAAGGAATAGCGGGTAATATTTCCTGCCTCATCCGTTATGTTCTGCGCACCTAACACTACACAGTAAAAGGTGCGGCCTTGGTTATCAACTGCAGCGGAAGCCAGACACTGACCGGCAGCTTGGGTAGAGCCTGTCTTAATGCCAATGGCCTGGGGATATAGGTAGTTGTTAATACGCCAGTTACTAATCAGGGCGTTGGTATTGTAGAGGGGGCGGGCCTGGCTCATATTAGTGGCGGGAACTTGATAATAGGGGGTGGCAACAATGGTGCGGAAGGTCTCAAAGTTCATGGCTTCTCTGGCCATGAGATAGATGTCCCATGCGGTAGTGTAATGGTCCGGGCTATGAAGGCCGTGAGGATTGACGAAGTGGGTATTCTCCATGCCAAGCTGAGCAGCCCGCTGGTTCATCAGCTCCACAAAGCCCTCCATGGAGCCGCCTACTTTCTCGGCCAGGATGTTGCAGGCCTCATTGGCCGAGGCAACAAGGTCGCAGTAAAGCAGATGCTCCACCGTAAGAACCTCTCCGGCCTTGATGTCTTGGGTGGAACTGTCTGGGGTAATGGCGGCCACGGCAGAAGGGGAGGCAGTCACCGGCGTATCCAGGGAGAGTTCACCCCGTTCAATGGCCTCCAGAACCAGGAGGGAGGTCATGATTTTTGTGATGGAAGCGGGATACATGCGCTGGTAGCCATTTTTTTCAAATAGTACCTCCCCATGGTCCCCATCTACCACAATAGCAGCAGCGCACTGGGGGGCAGGTGGCTCCAGCGCCAGGGTCGGGAGCGCCAGGGCGGATAGGGTGAGGGCCAGGGCCATTAAATAGGTAAAAAAATGATATTTTTTCATAGGAAACTCCCATTGTCTATGTTATAATATCCCTTGCAATGGAAAGTATTATAACAAATCTAAGACGGGGACGCAACAGGAATGCCCGAAAAAATGATGGGGGAATAGATATGAAGCTCTCCAAGTTGGAGTGGGCAGTGTTGGCGGTGACGGCACTGGCCTTGGTGGCGATGGCCTTCTATTTTTGGGGTAGCCGTTCTTTTGCGCAGCCGGTGAGCATCGTATCTCAGGAGAGGTTGCCGGTACCTTCTGAATCCCAGTCGGCAGAGCCTACTGGAATGGATGAGGACGGGATAGAGGATGATAGATTCCCCATTGACCTAAATACCGCTACGGTGGAGGAGCTGGTGTTACTACCCGGCATTGGTGAAGTAAAAGCAAAGGCCATTGTGGACTACCGGGAGATGTACGGACACTTTACTTATGTGGAGGATTTACGTCAGGTAAAAGGGATCGGTGAGGGTATTTTGGCAAATATCATGGATTATGTGACCGTGGGTGGAGGAGAAGGGACAGATGGCTAAAATTTTAGTGGTGGATGATGAACGGGTACTATTAAAAGGAATCAAATTTAATCTGGAAAATGAGGGATATGAGGTGTTTACCGGCTCTAACGGGAAAGAGGCGGTGGAGATGGCTCAGGTGGGGGAATTCGACCTCATTATTTTAGATTTGATGATGCCCGGTATTGATGGACTCCAAGCTTGTATGCAAATTCGGGAGTTTTCTAACGTTCCTGTCATTATGCTCACCGCCCGCAGTGAGGATGCAGATAAAATTATTGGCTTTGAGTGTGGTGCTGACGACTATATCACTAAGCCCTTTAATATTTTGGAACTCAAGGCGCGTATCCGGGCCCTTTTGCGCCGGGCGGGGATGACCGAGCAAAAGGAGAAGGGGGCCGATCGTCTGGAAGTGGGAGTTGTTGCGTTAGATACTGGTTCCCGCTCTGCCTGGCGGGATGGGGAAGCGGTATATTTGACAGCCAAGGAGTTTGACCTGGCTGAGCTTTTTCTCCGCAATCCAGGCCGGGTGTATAGCCGGGAAAATCTGTTGGATCTGGTTTGGGGGTATGAATATATAGGCGAACTGCGCACAGTAGATGTGCATGTGCGCCGTTTGCGGGAGAAACTGGAGCCAAATCCAGCCAATCCTGATTATATTCTGACGAAATGGGGGGTGGGATATTATCTAAAGCCGCATTGATTCTGAGGCGCCGTGTAGGGGTGGAACCCAGCTATATACCATGGACATGGTAGGGAAGGTTCTTTGAGATAAAGAAAGAAACGGGGTGAGTAAGGATGAGAGAGGATCGGGTACGTCTCTGGCGTTCTATCCAGACCAAATATGCAGTAACCTACCTGATGGTCATTGCTACAGTGGTTATCCTGCTCAATACTTATCCACTACTGATGGCCCAGGATATGGTATTTAAATCTAAGGAAGCCTCTCTTCAAAACCAGGCTGCGGTGGTGGCCTCTGCTTTAGCTGTGTCTGAGGCCCTTACATCCGAGGGGGTGGAACAGTCTATGATGCTTCTGGAGGATCTGAAGGCAACCCGGGTACTGGTCACCGATGCAGCAGGATTTATTCTATATGATTCCTCCGAACTCAGCCGGGCGGTTGGCAGCTACGCCCTACTGGGTGAGGTTATCTCCGCTTTGCGGGGGGACGATGTGTTTCGATCGGAATACCGCAATGATGCCTTCCGATCCCGGGCAGCCTCCCCTATCCTTTACCGGGGGACGATGATCGGGGCAGTTTACCTCTACGAATATGACGGGGATCAGGCCAGTTTATTGATTGGGATCCAGTCCAACCTACTCTATCTATCTATTATCATTTGTGTGGTAGCAGCCTTTTTATGCCTAGTGTTTTCAAAGGCGCTCAGTCGGGGTATCAGCAGCTTGTTGGGGGCCATTCGAAAGGTGCGCGAAGGAGAATACAGTCATCGGGTGGAGGCACGGGGAAAGGATGAACTTGCTCTTTTGGCTGGAGAGTTTAATCAGCTTACCGACCGTCTTCAGACTACCGAGGAGGTACGTCGCCGTTTCGTCTCCGATGCCTCTCATGAGCTTAAGACCCCCCTGGCCTCTATCCGCTTGCTCACCGATTCTATCCTCCAGAGTAAGGATATGGCTCCAGATATGGTGCGAGATTTTGTGGGCGATATTGGGGAGGAGGTTGACCGGCTCACCCGCATCAGTGAAAAGCTTCTTACCCTCACTCGACTGGATGCTGCAGCGGTGGATGAGCGCCAGCAGGTGAATGTGGGCCGTGTGGTGGCCCGGGTGGAACGGATGCTACGCCCCCTGGCTGACGCGGTGGGAGTCTCTCTTCACTGTGACTTACACACAGACTGCTATGTGCTAGCCTCTGATGATGAAGTTTACCAGATTGCCTTTAACCTCATGGAAAACGCAGTAAAGTATAATTTGCCCGGGGGTAAGGTTATTGTGAGTCTGCACAAGCTGGGCCGACCTCATCAGGAAGATCCTCACCTGTCTATTTCTCCATGGGGTTATGTCATATTAGAGGTGGCGGACACCGGGATGGGAATCCCGGATGAGGACAGGAGCAAAATATTTGACCGATTTTACCGGGTGGATAAGGCTCGTTCCCGGGCGGCTGGCGGTACCGGCCTGGGGCTGTCTATTGTCAGTGACACCGTACATCTCCATGGTGGGATCATCAATGTAAGCCCCCAGGAGGAGGGGGGGAGCCGCTTTGTAATTACCTTTCCTGCCTGTATGGAGCCGGAGGTGGAGGTATGAAGAATTGCTGTGTGGCCCTGAGTGCTTTGGCTTTGCTATTTTCTTTGTGTGCCTGTTCTTCTGGAGGAGGGGAAAGTGGAGGCCTTCGCCTTTACTTCCCGGCTCGAAGTGGGACGGAGGGATTGCGCACCCAGGCAGTAGGTAGCGAGGACTATCACGGCAGAGCCAATGTGGACAGCATGATGGAGGGGCTGTTATCCGGTCCATCCGAGGAGGGGCTGAGCAGTCTGGTTGATGAGGAGGTGTGGTTACTGGGCTGGACTCTGTCCGGGGGAACGCTCCAGGTGGATATGTCGGCGGCCTACGGCGACCTGGCCGGGGTGGATTTAACCTTGGCTGACTGCTGCATTACCCTCACGCTGAGCCAGCTTGAGGGAGTAGAGCGGGTTTACATTACCGCTGGGGGGAGCGAGGTGGCCCACCGGGCCAGCCAGGTGTTTACGCCAGAGGATATGATTTTCACCGGCGCGGAGGAGGAGCCGCGCCAGATGCCAGTGGAACTCTATTTTCCCCGATCCATTGGTCAGGGGTTGGGGTTTGAGGTGCGGGAACTTATACTCACAGAAGATGATAACTTGTATACCGAGGTTATCCAGGCCCTTTTGGCTGGGCCACAGAGCAGCGCCCTACAGACCTTTTTTCCTGAGGGGATAGAGGTATTGGGAACCCGGGTAGATGATGGGATATGCTATGTCAATTTTGCTGTAATACTAAAGGAAAAGGCTCCCGGAGAGCCAATGCAACAGGATCTACTGCTCTATTCCATCGTGAATACCCTGGGTGCTTTAGATAGCGTGCGAGCGGTACAGCTACTCATTGAGGGAGAGATTCCCAATAGTTATGGGTCGGTGAATACCAGTCTGCCTTTGGAGCCTAATTTCAACTTGGTGGAAGGGGGATAGGAAAAAAGTCAAGAGTAAAAGCAGAAACATTAAAAAATTTTTTATTCCCTCTTCAAGCCGATTCCGCAAGGTATCTGTTAAGCAGATTTTCCGACGTTTTGAAGCCCAGGACTTTGTGCGGATAGTTGTTGATCCACTCTTCAACTTTTCGAATGTATGCGGCGGTCGCTTTGCGGAAGTCCGTTCCCTTCGGCAAGAAGCGCCGGATCATTTTGTTTATATTCCCGTTCATTCCTTTCTCGTATGCGCTGTACGGATTGCAGTAGCGATCTTCACATTCATGAAAAATTACCGCATGGATTAAAGAAGCTGGAGGCATCTGTTGAAGTCCTCAAAGCCAAACCCGCCAAACGCTGGGATTGTAGAGGATAAATCAGAAAAGCCCTCTTGCAGGATGAACACTCCTGCAAGGGGGCTTTTCTTTGCATCAGATTTCATAGTTCCTTCTATTCTGCAGTAGATCTACAATAAGATGATTTTCACAACATTTTTAAAATTTTGAAGCAAAAAAGTGATGAAATTTAGCACTTTATAGCTAAATTTCATCACTTTTTGGTCCGAGTGACAGGACTTGAACCTGCGGCCTCTTGACCCCCAGTCAAGCGCGATACCAAACTTCGCCACACCCGGATATTCCCTTTACGAGTATGAAAACATGATACCATAAAATCTTTAAACTTGCAAGTATTTTTTGCAGTGCAAGACTAAGATAATAAATGCGAAAGAAGTCGTAAGACTTCCGGCGCATTTATTTTTGCAAAATTCCAGATGAAAACCGAGAATGGGGTGAAAACATGGCGAGAAAATACAAAATCATTACATCGGAGGATCGCCGCATGATCAAGCGCATGTACGTTGACGGCCTCGCTCCTCTCCCGCTGCGTTTTTGCGGTTGATAACGGCCAGCGGATAGCCGC
>JAZQMD010000020.1:0-14258 GCA_045543215.1 Oscillospiraceae bacterium | reverse complement strand
GAACAAAAACGAGATTATTATGAAGTTCTTGGCGTCTCCAAGGGGGCGTCTGACGATGAAATTAAACGATCCTACCGTAAATTGGCCAAACAATACCATCCTGACCTGAATCCCGGCGACAAAACGGCCGAATCCAGATTTAAGGAGGTCAACGAGGCCTATGAAATGCTCTCTGATAAGGAGAAGCGGGCCAAATACGATCAGTTTGGCCATGCAGGGGTAGATCCCAATTTCGGTGCCGGCGGATTTGGCGGCGGATTTGACATGGGAGATATCGATCTGGGCGATCTGTTCGGATCTTTCTTCGGCGGTGGCTTCGGCGGTTCTGGACACAGATCCAATCCCAACGCCCCCAAAAAAGGTGCCAGTCTGCGAGCATCTGTTACCATTGACTTTAAGGAAGCAGTGTTCGGCTGCGAGAAAGAGCTTAACCTGACCCGGTCAGAGCAATGCGACACCTGCCGCGGTACCGGCTGTGAGCCGGGTACCACCGCAGAGGTCTGCCCCGACTGCCGAGGCTCCGGCGCAGTGCGTATTCAGCGGGGAGGAGGGGCCTTTTCCTTCTCCACCACCACTACCTGCCCAAAGTGCAGTGGCACGGGCAAGCTCATCCATCAGCCCTGCAAAACCTGCCACGGAGAAGGTCATGTGCGTAAGAGCAAAAAGATTACCGTATCCATCCCTGCCGGTATTGATGATGGCCAGGCTGTCTCTCTTCGTGGTCAAGGCAACGGTGGCTCTAACGGTGGCCCTTCCGGTGACCTGATTATCGGCGTGTCTGTACGTCCCGATTCCCGCTTCCAACGAGAAGGTTCCAATATTTATTTGGAGCAACCTGTCTCTTTTGTCCAGGCCACTCTGGGCAGTGAATTGGAAATCGACACCGTGGATGGCAAGGTCAAGTGGACCCTGCCTGCCGGAACCCAGCCGGGCACCACCTTCCGCCTGCGTGGTAAGGGAGTACCTATTGTCAACAGCCGAGGCCGAGGGGATCAGTTTGTCACTGTCCGGGTTCAGGTTCCCACCTCCCTGAATCGGGAGCAGCAGGAGGCCTTGGAGCGTTTTGACGCTGCCATGAGCGGCCGCACTTCGGAGCCCGGCGATGGCCCGGTCAAAAGTTTTTTTGATAACTTTGAAAAGAAAAAAAAGAAAAAATAGCTACAGAAACTGCACTCATCTACTTCCTCACCGGGCTATTTAAATACATGGGGCCTTACTGTCTTCTAAAATAAGGCCTTCGCACCATACCTGTAAACCGGAATTTCAATATTTTCTTTGCCTGCATTCCGGTTTAAGAAGGATACTCTTCCTCCACTCCCGGTGGTCTGTTCTCCACCCTAAACTTATATTTTGCCAACTAAATTTATCTCTCTACTTTTTTCAAAAGGGGCGTATCTGGACATTTCCACGATACGCTCTTTTCCTTCTTCCCTCTCATTTTTTTAAAATACCACTAGGCAAGCAGAAAAAAACGGTGTAAAATGGGAAGGCTTTAGACAAGCTCAACAACTCCGATGAATGGTATGACTGTAAGGAGATTGCCATGGAATTCATTTCAAAAGCTTTCGCCTCCCTAACCCCGACGCTAGCCTTTGCCGTACTGTTCATTGCGGTAAGCATCGCCTTTTTCGCCTATTATTGGTTTGCTATTTCTCCCCGGAAGTTTTCTCTAGAATGGATTGCCATGAGTGAACTTCAGCCAGGTCGTATGACCTTCAATCTAAAGCGCTACCCCATGGAACGACTTGATATCCTTCCCCTGGCGACTATCACTCTGATTTACGCTTGTACTGCGTTTTTCCGCTTGGGTAATATACAAAACATTGAATCCTGGAGCAGGCTGGTGGAAAATCAAACGGTGGTATTTGCCCTGGATCGGGTCTATGACATTGCCGAGATACACTACTTCACCGGTATCGGGACTGGCTCTTATACTTTGGAATACACCACCGATGGCGGAACCTGGTCCTCCGTGACTATCGACCAAACCTATAACACCTTGCTTAAATGGAATATTGTGGAGACGGAAGATGAGTCCGGTAATAAATCTCCTGTATCCATTACAGGAAGCATGTTCCGCCTCACCGCTCATCCCGATTACAGCCCCACCCACCCCACTCGGGAGTTTTTAGATCTGGGCGAACTAGCTCTCTTTGATTCCCAAGGAACCCAACTTCCCATTGCCTATGTCGACGAATGGAGTGAATCCCTATTTGATGAACAGGCATTGGTGGAAGACTCCTTCTGGACCAACTCTGCCTATTTTGATGAAATCTACCATGCCCGTACTGCCAAAGAGCACATTGACAATGTGTATCCCTACGAGATAAGTCACCCTCCCCTGGGTAAGCTTATCATTTCCCTGGGCATCCGTATATTTGGCATGACCCCCTTCGGTTGGCGGTTCATGGGTACCTTATTTGGTGTACTCATGCTCCCCCTACTCTATGTGTTTTTAAAAAACCTATTTGGTCGAATAGCGGTAGCCTCCTGTGGTACGATCCTTTTTGTTTCCGAATTTATGCATCTGACCCAAACTCGCATCGCCACCATTGACACTTATGGTGTATTCTTCATTTTGGCCATGTACTTTTTCATGTACCGATGGCTCACCATTCCTCCTAACCTGAAACTGAGAAAATCCACCCCATCGCTTTTCCTGTGCGGGCTTATGTTCGGTATCGGTGTGGCCTGTAAATGGACAGTAATCTACGGAGGAGTCGGTCTGGCCCTGCTATGGCTGGTGGGATTGGCCTTTAAATATCGAGAGTGGAACAAGGTCGAAGGTTTTTACCCTCGCTTCACCCCTTTCCTTTGGGGCACCATCGGCTTGTCCGTGGTCTTTTTCATTGTCGTCCCTGTCCTAATCTATGTGGCCTCCTATATTCCCTATGCGGTGGCCAGGGGAGAAACCACCCTTACCAGCCTGCTCAACACAGTCTGGGATAATCAGGTTTACATGCTCACCTACCATCAGGGGGTCCATGATGTGCATCCCTACGAGTCCCGCTGGTATTTGTGGCTGATGGATGGACGGCCCATCCTCTACTTCCGGGAAATGAACCGTATCCCCGGTATGAAGGCCGCCTTTTCCTCTTTTAACAATCCGTTGATTTCCTGGACAGGTCTACTCTGCGTAATCCTTACTGCTATCCAGGCCATTCGCCGCAGATGCGCTAGGGCCCTGTTTCTTCTCATTGGCTATTTGTCCCAGCTCATCCCCTGGATCTTTATTTTCCGTACCACTTTTTCCTATCATTACTTCCCCTCCATCCTCTTCTGTGTACTTGCCATTTCCTATGCTATGAATGATATGCTAGCCCGGCGTCAGCCAGGGCATCGTCTCGCGGTCTATGGATTTACAGGCTGTGCAGTAGGCTTATATGCTGCCTTTTATCCGGTACTCATCGGGCTATATGTCCCTGAATGGTACACTTGGAACTTCCTGCGCTGGCTCCCAAGCTGGCCTATATAGCTCAATGGTTCTAATCTTTTCCGGAGGTTTCTTATGTATTTTATCGATTACCACACCCATTCTATTTTATCTATGGACGGTAAGGTTCCGCTATCTGTCATGGGCGAACATGCCATTGCCGCCGGAATCAACGAACTTTGCCTTACCGACCATTGCGATCTTATAGACCTCCATGCAAATCGGGTCTATGACTACGACTGGGCCCCCGCCTTAAAACAATTTCACCAGACTGTTCCCCAATTTGAAGGCAGACTCAAGTTTAAACTGGGGCTGGAATACGGCATGGGCCATATTGATCCCGCCGTCTCAGAGGTTATCCTTGATCAACCTGAACTGGATTTTGTCATTGGCTCAATACACAATCTTTCCCCAGAGCAGGGCGGAGACGATCTATTTTATAGCGACTACTCCTCCCCGGAACGCTGCACTGATACTTTAAACGACTACTTTTCCTCCATGGCAAAGCTGGCGGCTACCAATTACTATGATGTGCTTGGCCACATTATCTATCCCCTGCGGTATATGAACGGGATAGTCACCATTCATCCCTATTTAGATCAAGTAACCGATATTATGAAAACCGTCCTTGCCCAGGGAAAGGGTATTGAGGTCAACACCTACCGGGGAAGATCCATCAGTGAATGGACTCCCGTACTGGAGCGATACAAGGCCCTGGGTGGCGAACTCATTACCGTTGGAAGCGATGCCCACGACCCTGCCCATGCGGGGGTCGGCATCCGGGAGGCCTATGATCTCCTGAAAAATATGGGCTTCAGGTATGTGGCTACCTACGACAAACGTAAGCCCACCATGATCCCTATTTCATGAAAAGGAGCTATATCCATGAACATTGCGATTGCCAGTGATCACGGTGGCTTTGCGCTTAAAGAGTATCTCAAGGCCCATCTTGAAAAGCAGGGCCACACGCTACTGGACTGTGGAACCCACTCCAGTGACAGCTGCGACTATCCCAATTTTGGCAAGGCGGCCTCCCAGGCTGTGGTCAGTGGTAAATGCCAATGGGGAATTGTGATCTGCACCACTGGTATCGGTATCTCCATCGCCGCCAATAAAGTGAAGGGGATTCGCTGTGCCCTGTGCCGGGACGTACTTTCTGCCCAACTCACCCGCCAGCACAACGACGCAAATATGCTGGCCCTGGCCGGTGGCTTTACCGGTCCCTTTGAGGCCGAGCATATTGTGGATGCCTTTCTCTCCACTCAATTCCAGGGTGGTCGGCATCAAAGGCGGGTAGAGCAGATCATCTCTATGGAAGGCTCATAAAAAGGCCGGGGCGGTTCTTTCCGCTCCGGCCCTTATATTTTTTATAACTCTAGGTAATCCCCTTGCTGCTGCCCTTTTCTGACAATTCATCAACCACCTTTTGTAGGTCCAGATAAGCCTGCTGGGGGGAGAAATCCGCCTTCTCCATACACCCGCCGCCCAGAGTCATTCCCCCGGACAAACCGTCCTTGCGCAGCATGCTCTCCAGCACCTCCACGTCAGAGGTGATGTCCAGCGCATCGTTTTGAAATAATCTATCCAATTGCTTCTCAAATCCGTACACCACCTGATCCATCATCCCCTCAATCCGCTTCTTGGCTGCAGAGATGTTTTCCCCCTCAATACCCTGTGCATCTAGCTGGGCATAGGCCCGCAGCACCTTCAGGGTAGTCGGCAGATAGTAGTTCAGGAAAGAGCGCAACTGACCACTCTTGCCCGGATGGCTACGCTGATAGTCCAAAATCTTACCAGTGATTTCACCGATGCGGTCAATTTTGATGCTCATGGCCTCATCTGGGATGGCATCATTGACCTCCCTAATCTCCTGGAGGATCGCATTCTCATCTTCCATCGTCTTTTTTTCCGGTAGATCCTGGGGAGGGGCCTGAGAAGCCGTCTCAGAGATCCCCTCATCAGAAAGCACCAGTCGTCTATTTGCCAAGTCAATATATCCTACGGGAAGTACCCCCGCATCCAGCATGTCTTGAAGGTCTTCACAGATGACTTTCTCCTTCACTCCCATCGCTGCTGACAGGGCAGACAAACTGACGGTACGGTTTTTCCCGATATAAGCATAATATTTCTTAAAGCGCTTTGCCTGCCTACGACGGCGAAATCCTACATATAGGCACACCAGCCCCCCGCAGAAAAAGCCGGACAATGAAGTGATATCCTCAACATAATGATAGAAGGCCCCGTAGGAGAAGGCTTCTCCCAAAGTGGACAGCAGCCCTATACCAAAAACACCCGCAATGGCTCCTCCCACAATCATAAGCGTTTTTCCCCTAGGCAAATTTACTGGACTGCGGGTAGCCTTGATCTTTTTTTCTTTATTTTTTCCTCCCTTAGCCCGACCTTGGAAAGTAGAAGTCCCGGGCTGACCGATATCACTTCTTACCCTGCCTTCATCATAAGCTTCCCCCAATCCATGATTTCCGCGCTCGGCCTCCTTTTGGATATCATAAGGGTGGCGCTTGATGACTGAGGATCTATTTCGACGATTATTATGTCCATAGCCCATCAGCTGACGGAACAATAAAAACAACCCCACTGGCCAAAAAGCAGCCAGCATAATGATGGTTAGAAGCCATCCGCCCCAGTCTGCATCGTTCTTCTTTTGGTTCATCCTCTCAATTCACTCCTAATCGGGACGGTCAGACACAGATCTCGCCCTGACCACCAGCAAAGGCTCCATCTACAGACTATCTATTTTTATCATATACCAAACCTTCTGAAAAGTAAATAGAAGAACCGTTTCATCCCTTTTACCTTTTGGGTATTAAGTAAACCAATGAAGGCAACAGCAAGACCTACCAAATATTATATTTATAGGAGCTTTATTGTTCTAGTATAATTTGACGAAAGAATTTGTGTGTCCTATCAGAATCAGTCCACAAAGTAAAATAGTGTCCATTTCCCCCAAATTAGGATTTTTTATATTTAGACTTGTAAGACTTCCGCTCTTGCGTCTTGGTCTAGCACGCATTATAATGAAAATATAGATAAGAATATAGTTGTAGCAGATTGGGTTCCCGCCCTAAAAAGGAGTGAAAGTATGAATCAAGCAATGCCTGACAGCGGCTCCTTCGCTAAAGGAGGCCTGTCCATTGTTGCAAAATGTGTTATTATCCTCCTTGTCTTTCTGGCCGCCCTGCTCTCCTCTTACGCTGCCTTTTGCGCCTGGCTTGGAACCAGAGTTCCTAGGGGAGTCATAGTTGAAATTCATCCCCATGGTGAGGTACTCAACCTCAGCGGACTATCCCTTGATGATGCAGAGAATCTGTTGCTTCAGTCCATCCGGATAGATAATATCCCCAGTCTCGAGGTGGTATGCGGAGATCAGCGTGTATTGATTGACTCCGGTGTTCTCTCCCCCGATCCTCAGTCCATGGTAGTCACCCTGGATCAGATCGCACAGCTGTATCCCTCCGTCCCATTTTTATACCGGGGTCTGTTTTTCCTGACTGGCAAAGGCACCATGAACACCAATTTTAAGCTACTCTGCTCCTATCGGTACGTCGATGAAAATGCTGAGTTAGAAGTAGATCAGACCCTAATGGAACTAAACCGATCCGTGTCTGTTGCTCCCATCAACACCATCCATACCTTGAATGAAGATGGCTTTGTAGTGACTACCGGCACTCCTGGTAGCGCACTGGATACAAAGGCCGCTAAGCAGGCCATTCTCTCCGCTTTTTCTTCCGGGCAAACCTCTCTGGCACTCACTCCAGTATCTGTGGAACCGCCTTCCCCTACTGCCCAGGAACTCAACGAACTGATATACGTCGCTCCCCTTCCGATAGGTCTGGATCAAAACGGGAATACGCTCCCCCCTGTGGTGGGGATTTCCATTGATGTGGCAGCCGCCCAGGCCGCTCTGGACGCCGCCGCACCCGGTCAATCGGTATCTATCCCTCTGGTTCGCACCCAGCCCGATTACACCGAGGCAGGAGAAAATGGCCTTCTCTATCAAGATTTACTTTCCGAATGTCTCACCTATATCAGCGGTACTTCCAGCCGCCTGTCCAACGTAAAACTTGCCGCTGAGAAGTGCAACGGCATGATTCTTTTTCCGGGCGATGTATTTTCCTTCAACAAGGTGGTTGGAGAGCGGACCACTGGAGCCGGTTTCAAATCCGCCCCCGCCTACTATATGGGTATGACGGTGAACGAAACCGGCGGTGGTATCTGTCAGGTGTCCTCCTCCCTATACTCCTGTGCTGTTTATGCCAATTTGGAAATTGTTACTCGGCATAATCATCGATATGCCGTTGGTTATATTCCCGACGGTTTGGATGCTACCGTTTCCTGGGGTGGGCCGGAATTTGAATTCAAAAACAGCACAGCCTACCCCATTAAAATACTGGCCTTTACCGATGGACGCAATCTGACAGTACAATTTTATGGCACCAACCCGGATGGCATCTATGTAGAGACTGAGCGAAACCGACTATCTACCATAAATTATACCACCGTGTATCAGCCCGATCCTTCCATCCCCCAGGGAACCACCCAAAAAGAGGTCACCCCCTACACCGGACGCAAGGTAGTGGTTTACCGCTGCGTGTACGCTGCGGATGGCTCTCTGATCTCCCGCAACCTGGAAAATACCAGCAATTACAGTCACCGAGACGAGGTGATCCTCTACAATCCTGCCGATGCAGTCAGCCTTGGCCTGGCCCCCACCCAACCCTCTGCCCCATCGGAATCTCCTCCTGACCAATCCACTCTGCCTGATGCCAGTCCGCCACTCACCGAGGGCATCTCTCCCGAGACTTCCCAGCCCCCGGCAGAAAGCACTTCATCTGCAATGGAGTCTTTTATCCAACTTGAAGACATACCAACCAACTTAACAGGAGAATATACAGAAGATGTTTAAAGGCTTTTCCCAAAAAACCATTGATTTTATGTGGGGCATCCGTTTTAACAATGAACGAAGCTGGTTTGAAGCCCATAAACAGGAATATCTGGAGTACCTGTACCGTCCCATGCAGGAGCTCTGCCACCAAGTGCATGGGGCCTTGGAGCAGGAATGTGCCAAGCGAGGTATGACCCGCCGTGTAAGCCGTATTTACCGGGATGCCCGGCGGCTCCACGGCAGAGGTCCCTATAAGGATCATTTATGGTTTTGCATGGCGCGGCCGACTCAGCTTTTTACCTCCCATCCCTCTCTCTGGTTTGAACTGGAACCTCAAGGCTGGAATTTTGGCCTGGGCTACTACGTGGCCAAACCAGTGACCATGGCCAAACTGCGCGCCCGTATGGACCAAGATCCCAAAACCGCTCTTGGCCTACTGAACAAGGTAGAAGGTCAATCTGAATTCCTGCTGGACGGTCCCGATTATAAGAGAGATCGTCCAGCACCTCATCCCAGGCTGGCCCGATGGTACAATAAAAAATCCTTTTCCTTTATCCACCAGGAACCTCTTACCGAGGATCTTTACGCCCCTGAGTTTGCCAAGCGGCTGACCGAAGGCTTCCATTTCCTCCTTCCTCTCTATGACTATTTATCCACCTTGGATAACGATCCCTCCCCTGTCTAATATTAAAATGAAATAAAATTAGCCCCCACCGTACATACTGTTCTGGAACAGATAAAAGGCGGTGGGGCGTTTTGCGTACATGGAAACAATATTTGAGACGGGTGGGTGTTTTCTCCATCGTCATAACTCTTCTTGCAGTCTGGATGATCCGCACCACCGGCTCAGACAGTAGTCCCGCCCTATTCACTGGCGGCACGGCAGAACTGTCCCAGGAAGAGGATACTCCCCTCATTGCCCTCACCTTTGACGATGGCCCTTCTGCGGTCACCACCACGATTCTCTTGGATGGCCTTGCCCAGCGGGGCATACACGCCACCTTTTTCGTGGTAGGATCCATGGCAGCGGACAACCATGACCTAGTGCGCCGCATAGCCAACGAGGGACATCAAATTGGCCTGCATACCTACGACCATTCCTCCTCCCAGGGACTGGCAGGTCTGAACCAGGCCCAGTTCCGTGCCCAAGTAGACACCACCCGCGATCTGCTCACCGCTCTCACCGGGCAGACCGAGTTTGCCCTGCGTCCTCCCTATGGCTTTGTGGACAGCAGCGTGCAGAACTGGGCCCAGGCGCCCATCATTCTATGGTCGGTTGATCCGGAAGACTGGCGAGATCGAGATACCCGGCGGGTTGTGACCCATATTCTTTCCCATGCCCAGGATGGCGCCATTGTTCTCTTGCATGACATTTTTCCCCAAAGCGTGGACGCAGCCCTGGAGGCAGCCGATACCCTCATGGAGCAAGGCTATCGCCTGGTCACGGTAGACGAACTCTTTGCCGCTCGAGGTCTGACACCTGTCAATGGAACGATCTACCGCAGCCTAGATCCATAACGACCCAAGCATAAAATTTCCTCCCACAACCCAAGATATTGTTGCATTTTTTACCTTCAGACGCTATAATTTGTCTGACTGTTCCTACCTCTGCTGCCCAATTCAGTGATGTAACCGGCCATTTTGTCTGGGCCTTCCTCTATGCTTGAGGACAACACTTTTGTGACCCTGCGTGCCATCTCTTCCACCAATATCATCAGTGCCACCGGTGCATCCATCCTCTTCGGCACCATTAAAACTGGCGACCGTCTTTCAATCTACGGCAGTTACTTCGGAGCTGAATTTGCAGCTACGGTAATTATGCGTAAATAAGTTCTTTCCCATCTATTTTTAATAAATGAGGAGAGGCCTGCTCAGGGGCCTCTCCCTCAGTTTTATATCGAATTTTCCTTTTCACAGTATCTCCCCCGCCACACCCCATTTGAATCTATATGCTCCCTCCTTTTAACACCATAAACTGTCAAAATTAACAAAACAAATCTCTATTTATTCCATTACAATGCAACAATATTCTGCTTTCTTTCCGCCAATGGGACATGATATTATAATACAGTCCAACCTATCTACACTATAAACTTTAAATGCTGCCTAACAAACATGGAGGTTACACTATGAACCAGCCTGCAAACCCATATATAGTCTTACTTCAAAGTAAGTCCCTTGTTGGCCTGCACATTCGACGACAGAGCCCCACCAATATTTGGATTCCCCTATGCAACTAATTACATCCATTTTTGACCTATATCGGCAGCGGTCAGATTGGTTTATTCAGCTTCTCTTAGATCACCTCGCACTGGCCTTTTCTTCCATCCTGATCTCCGCCGTTATAGGACTTTTACTCGGTGTTTGGATCTCCGAATGCCTTAGCATGGCCCCTTGGATCATGGGTGCATGCAATGTCCTATACACTATCCCTGCCATCTCCCTGCTAGGCATTTTGATCCCTTTCACCGGGATTGGAAACAAAACCGCTATTTTTGCCCTAGTCATCTACGGCGTCATGCCCATGGTACGCAATACCTATGTAGGATTGACTACCCTAGATCCAGATATCCTGGAGGCTGCCCGTGGCATGGGTAGCACCCCCGGTCAGACCCTGATCCGGATCAAACTCCCCATAGCCGCAGGGGTAATCCTTGCCGGCCTTCGCAACATGGTGGTTATGACCATCTCGGTGGCAGGCATTGCCTCCTTTGTGGGTGCGGGTGGCCTTGGTGTAGCCATCTACCGGGGCATTACCATTTACAATCCAGTCATGACGGCAGCAGGAAGCATCTTAATTGCCTTGATAGCCTTAATCTGCGACCTACTTCTTGGCATACTGGAGCAATATTTTAAGAAACGAGGTAGTTAATCTATGAAACATTATAAAAAGCTATTTACCATTCTCCTGGCGACCTCCTTGCTGTCGGCCCTGTTTGGCTGCTCTAATTCCTCCGCCACCCCCAGCGCCTCCTCCAGTCCACTTCCGGCCGTTCGGATCGCCACCAAGCCCATGACGGAGCAATATATTCTTGGGGAAATGCTTGGACTTCTGATTGAGCACGAAACAGACTACACTGTAGAAGTTACCAAGGGAATCGGCGGTGGCACCAATAACATCCACCCCGCCATGGAGAAAGGAGAGTTTGATCTATACCCCGAATATACCTCCAGCGGCTGGGTGATGGTACTGGATCACACGGTGGGTGAACTGCCTGATGATGAGATGTTCCTAAGGCTCAAAGAGGAATACGAGGAAAAATTCGGTATGACCTGGCTGGGACTATATGGCTTTAACAATACCTATACCGTGGCTGTGCGCAGCGAGGTGGCCCAACAGTATGGTCTACAAAATACCAGTGATCTGGCTGCGGTGGCTGGGGAGTTGAATTTTGGCGGTAACCCGGATTATATTGAGCGGGCGGACGGTTTTTCTCTGCTTTGTGAAACTTATGGCCTCCAGTTTAAGACAGTTTCCGATATCGACATCGGCCTAAAATACCAGGCTCTGGCTTCTGGAGATATCGACGTGACCAATGCCTTCACCACCGATGCTCAGTTGGGCAACCCCGATGCCCAAGTAGTCACCTTGGCTGATGACCTTCAATTACAGGCAAATTACTTTTGCTCCACCGTGGTTCGGGAAGATGCATTGGAACGCTTCCCTGGACTGGAGGAGACTCTGATGAAAATGGATGGTATCTTAAGTGACCAGGAGATGTCCCAGCTCAACTATCAGGTTGAAGTGGAGGGACAGGATGAGCGGGAGGTAGCTCTGGCTTTCCTAACGGAGAAAGGCCTACTGGAGGGGTAATCCATGGCGGAACCTGTCATTCGGTTTGAGCGGGTCTACAAGTCCTACTCCACCCAGAAGGTATTAAAGGACTTCGACTTGGATGTGCCAGCCGGTGAATTTATAACCATGATCGGTCGCTCTGGCTGTGGCAAGACCACAGTAATCAAGCTGATAAACGGACTGATTACACCTGACCAAGGCCGGGTGTTTGTCCATGGGCAAGATGTGAGGCAGTCTGATCCGGCCTGCCTGCGTCGGCGTATTGGATACGTCATCCAGAACGTGGGGCTCTTCCCCCATATGACGGTGGAGAAAAATATCGCCTATGTACCCTCCATCTCCAAGATGAGCGGCTGGTCAAAAAGAGAGCGGCGGGAAAAAATAGCCTCTCTACTAGAGCAAGTGGGGCTAAATCCAACTCTGGGGCTCCGCTATCCTCGGGAGCTGTCCGGTGGACAGCGCCAACGTGTAGGCATTGCCCGCGCACTGGCATCTTCTCCTGATATTCTGCTTATGGATGAGCCTTTTGGTGCGGTGGATGAGATCACCCGGGATCAGCTACAAGACGAAATTTTACGGATCCACCAAGAACGCAACTTGACTATTCTCTTTGTCACTCACGACATCGGGGAGGCACTCAAACTGGGAACCCGCACCATGGTAATGGAGGCAGGGCACATCCAACAATATGCCCCTCCCAGCCAGCTTCTAAAAGCCCCTGCTTCCCCCTTTGTTGAAAAGCTGGTCTGTAGGAGCCGTGAGTTTGCAGTCCGAGTCTGATTTCTTTCACCCGTGCAACCAACTGATTCAAGCGGAATAACAATAAAGGCGGGGGCATCTATAACAATGCCCCCACCTTTCATTTCATCCCTTATATTTCCTCATAGCCAAACTAACATAGACAACAATGATACCCCAAAAAACAAGCGTAGATGTCGAGGGAGTCACACCCTCTCCATAAGAAGCTAAGATAAGATATTACAGCCAAACCGTTTTCGATATATCGTTTTGATATGATCATCATCTACGTATAGGACATAACAGTTTTCATCAATATCACATACAATATCATGCATATAATCATCTATTTTAACTTTCCAGGTCTTCATCACACCGTTTGCCACTCCAGTCTGTGTTCACTCTGAGCAGTAACCAAATTTCCCGTTTTTAATGCAAAAATACCACACTTATGTGCGGTATTTTTACTTCATATCTTTTTATCAATGCATTTTGGTCGGAGTGCCGGGATTCGAACCCGGGGCCTCATGGACCCGAACCATGCGCGATACCAAACTTCGCCACACCCCGAAATAACGTTTTAATTATAAAGTTTCTGCGAGAACTTGTCAAGAGATGGACCTAGTTCACGTAGCCACTTTGTTCCTCCAACCAAACCCGTATCTCATCCAGCCCCTTTTGGCTTAGCTCAAATTGGGCACTATTTCGAATTTGGGCTAATTCCCGACACACATCCTGATCCCACACCTCAACCAACACGGAAGACTGTTCTGTCGTCATAAAAAAACGCAACTTACCAAGACTTCCACTCCAGTTATTTCCATAATTCCAGTGAGGTAGAGTTGGCAGAAACAACTTGTGCTGCATAGTTTTGGCCTCCTAATCAATAAAAGAATATCCCCAAGCCTGCATCCAACAGACCTAGGGACTCTTCTGGAGGCGCCACCCAGAATCGAACTGGGGAATCAGGATTTTGCAGACCCTTGCCTTACCGCTTGGCTATGGCGCCATCTAACATCATCATATGCTGTCAAAAAAATATTATGCCTAACTCCAAAGTAGGAAAACATATCCATGGATATGTTTTCCTACTTTGGAGCGAGTGACGAGGCTCGAACTCGCTACCTCCACCTTGGCAAGGTGGCGCTCTACCAGATGAGCTACACTCGCAGATCGGAGCGAAAAGCCGCTCCTTGGTGCCTCCGGCCGGAATCGAACCAGCGACACGCGGATTTTCAGTCCGCTGCTCTACCAACTGAGCTACAGAGGCATAAATGGCGACCCGGATGAGGCTCGAACTCACGACCTCCAGCGTGACAGGCTGGCGTTCTAACCAACTGAACTACCGGGCCAAAATAATGTATTTTCGGCAGATTCACATACATAAC
>JAZQMD010000019.1:0-5714 GCA_045543215.1 Oscillospiraceae bacterium | reverse complement strand
AGATATATCACATAGTGATCAACGTTGTTACCAAAGAAATTACTGAACACCAGCCACATGATGAGTAGATTCATTAGCGGAGACAGGATACTCCATGCCATACCAAGGATGGTTCGCTTATATTTTTTCGTAAAATCACGCTTCACCAGTTCTTCAAAAAGAAACCGGTGCCGCTTCAGTTTTTGCAGCATATTTATATCCTCACTTTGTTTCCATGAAATCACTTGGAGGCAATCCCTGTGCCCATAAACCTATTGCACCACACATTTAAAGAGATCGCCACATTCCAAAAAGTCGTGTCTCACGAAAGGGCGCTCAGCACTCCCAGTATTAGGTAGCAACGTGCATTTTATTATCCCTTCCTATAAATATTCGGTTCGGTTGCAGATACGAAGATTCTCCAGCACCTTCTTGATTTCCCCTGCCCGATCTTTTTCACAAATAAGCAGCGCATCTTCTGTATCTACAACTATCATATTTTCCAGTCCAACCGTTGCAATTAGCTTACTGCCCCCCTGGATAATGGTGTTTTGAGTGTCCACAGTCACCACATTTCCGGTAACCACATTGCCAAACTCATTGGACTTCTTAATACGCCCCACGGCAAGCCAGGAACCCACATCATCCCATCCAAAGGAGCCGCTGAGAATATAAATGTTCTTGGCCTTCTCCATGATCCCATAGTCAATGGATTCAGCCCGAAACCCCTGGAATTCCTGCTCCAGCACACGGTTTTGCTCCTCCGTCCCGATGGCTTTACCAATTTTACACAACCCCTGATAGGTCTCTGGCATATGCTCTTTCAAATTATTCAGAATAGTAGACACTTTCCAAATAAACATCCCGCTGTTCCAAAGGTACTGCTCAGAAGCCAGATATTCCTTCGCGGTCTCCAGATCTGGCTTTTCCACAAATTGATCCACCTGAAAACCGCGCCCCAACACCTCTTTGGGTTCAAACTTAATATAGCCATAGCCTGTTTCCGGGCTATCGGGGGTAATTCCCAGTGTAACTAGGTTAGGACCCTGCTCGGCAATTTTACAGGCATCGAGCAAAGTATTAATAAATATGGAAGTATACTTAATCATATGGTCAGACGGCAACACCATCATCACAGCGTCTCCATATTTTTTTTCCATATGAACAGCACCTAAGCCGATACAGGGCGCCGTGTTCTTCCCCATCGGCTCACAAAGAATATTTTCCTTGGGCAACTCAGGTAACTGCTCCTGTATCAGCGCCTTATAATCCCGATTTGTAGCAATAAAAATATCCTCTATCTTTACCAATTGAAGGATGCGCTCCACCGTCAATTGAATCATTGTCTTGCCGTTATCAGTCAAGGATAAAAACTGCTTTGGCATATTCATTCTACTCTTAGGCCAAAAGCGTTCGCCGCGGCCGCCAGCCATAATCAGTGCCGTTTTTTTCACGCTTCTCTTCCTTTCATACGCGGGAAAGCAGTATCCGACATTTCCCTTGAATCATGTACTCCCCTAACGCCGCCGGCATCAGAAAGGATTCTCCCCGCTCAAAGGGATATACAACCCCGTCATAATGGATATTCCCCCTTCCATCCACGCACAGGAGATGTTGAAAAGAACGGCCGTCACAGGATAGACGAGCCAATGTATGTATATCAATGCGGTATGCCCGGAAATATTTGCAGGAAAACATTTCCACCATGGTAAATTCTGAAAAGGAAACCATACTGTTAGCCCTGCATTCCTCCGGAATCACAGGCGTATAATCCAAAACCTTTGCCGCTCGTTCTAAATGTAGTGGGCGCAGGTTTCCATTCCCATCTTTTCTTTGATAATCATAAACACGAAATGTTGTATTGGAGCTCTGCTGGATCTCCGCAATGACAATCCCGGCCCCAATGGCGTGGATCGTACCTGGCAAAATATAAAATACATCTCCTTTTGAAACAGGTACTTGATTTAAAACCTCGCAGATGCTCCCCTCTTCCGCCCTCTGCAAAAATTCCGATTCTGAAATCTTTTTAGAAAATCCATAGTAGATGAACGCATGAGGCTCGCAGTCCACGATGTACCACATCTCTGCCTTGCCTTGCTCCCCTGCCTCCGCCAACGCATTTTCATTTGAGGGATGCACTTGAATTGAGAGCATCTGCGCGGCATCAATGAGTTTTACCAACACAGGAAATCGTTCCGCTCTGCATTCGCTCCCCCAAAAGCCTACGCGATCAAGTGCACACAGCTCCTCAATGGTTTTCCCCTTATATGGCCCATTGCCCACTATGGACATCCCGTCCGGGTGATAGGAAAGTTCCCAACTCTCTGCGGTCACATCAGGCGCATCTGTTTTTCCAAACTCAGCCTTCAGTCTTGTTCCACCCCACAAACATTCCTTATAGCAAGGGCGAAGCTGTATAGGATACATCATTTCTTGCCTTCCAAAACCGTTTTCTCAATCTGCTCGATACGCTCCTGCATTCGTTTTCCGGCACTCTGTAGCGTCAGGTTTTCTTCCATATGACGCTGCGCCTTTTCCGCCAGTTCCATACCGAAGGTGCGATTAACATAAAGCTTGCGCATCCATTTTGCAGCTTGCATTTCATCCGGCTGAGCCCAGTGGTCGCCCTTATGGTAAGGAGCACACTCCTCATCCAGCGCTACAATTTCCGCAGGTACCAAGCAGGCAACATCTTCGTTCATAAACTCCATATTCGCCGACCACGCCGTAGCAATCACCGGCGTTCCCAGCAGCATGGCTTCCGCCATAACAAGGCCAAATCCTTCTGCACGATGCAGTGAAACATATACATCCACACTTTTGATGAGACTGTTAAACTCCGCCTTGTCAAAGCTATCTGTTAAAATATATACGTTGTAGCCATCTAGCAACTCAATGATTTTCTTCAGCTCTTCTTCCCGGGCATGCGTGGCTTTCACAACAATACCCACATCCTTCTCCGCACCGGAAAAAGCTTTACAATACGCCCGCACCGCTCCCAGCGGATTCTTCCGCTCCGAAACGCTGTTTCCATCATAGGAAACCAAAAACAAGAACTGGTCATTGGGCAGTCCGAAATATCTTCGGGTACACGCATCCTTTGTCGGCGGCGTGCGAAACCCGTAAGGCATTGTATATACACGCTTCTGCGTACACTTCTGAATGGCTTGTGTCACAAAATCCGCCGGTGTCCAGATCTCATCCATCAATTCAAATGCATAAGACCACTCGGAGGGAAATTCTGGTACTTCCCATAGCCAAAACCCGATGTTATAGCGGGACTTCAACAGGCCCTTCCCCACCACTCCGAAAAGCTCGTTGGGATTCAGATGGACCAAATTAATGCTGTATGGTGCCGTTTTTTGCTCATAATCCACCCAGGTCATATCTTCCTCTTTTGCAGGTCCATTTAAAGGAATGTTGAAGATAGAAAAAGGGATCTCCACTTCCTTCAGCAAGGAAGCCACAATACGACAGCTTTCCCCCAGTCCGAAATCCCCTCGTATATGTCCGATTAAATTGACCCCTGCAGGATAAACACACTCCTTTACCCGCAGCCGGTCCAATCTGGCATATATCTGAACTACAATCCCCTTTAGTCCTTCCCTATGCTGCTTGGAAAGCACTTGCTTTGCAAGCCTTTTCCACAGTGGGACATTGCCCTGCGTACTCCCTCTCCTCAAGAATATCCCCCTCAATTTTCCGAAATCCAGCGGTTAATCCATTCCATCACCTGCTCGGCCTGTTGGGCGCATTGCTCCTTCGATTTACCTGTTATGGTCAGATACACCTTCAGTTTAGGTTCGGTACCAGAGGGACGCACCACGATCTCCAGCCCTCCCTCGAGGAAAAAACGTACCACATTTGATCTGGGAAGGCCCGTATCATCATTCTGATAATCCACAATACGCTCTACCGCATGACCGGCAATCTCCTGGGGTGGGCACTCCCGCAGACTGTCTATCAGCACCTGCATACGCGCAAAACCAGTTGGTCCCTCGAATACGAAGGTCAGCAGGCGGCTTTCAAAGAAACCGTGGGCCTCATATAGGCCGGAGAGTACATCCACCAGAGACTTTCCCTGTGACTTATAATAGGCAAACATCTCGCAGATAATCAGTGAGGCGTTGACAGCATCCTTGTCCCGCACAAAACTGCCGCTGAGGTAGCCATAACTCTCCTCAAAACCAAAGATGTAACGCTCTGCCTGCCCTTTTTGCTCCAGTAGTCCAATCTGCTCGCCAATGAATTTAAACCCGGTTAAAACATCAATCAGTTCCACACCATAACGGGCGGCCACACTGGCCGCCATAGGTGTAGTTACAATAGTCTTAACTGCCACGGGCACATGGGGCATCGTCCCTTTCGCCCGACGTATTTTGCAGATAAAATCCAACAAAAGTACCCCCATCTCATTCCCGTTAATGAGGGTATACCCATCCCCATGCTTTACCGCCGCGCCCACACGGTCACAGTCAGGATCGGTGGCAAGAAGCAGGTCACTCCCGCTACGCATCGCCCAGTCGAGCCCCACGGCTAAGGCTTCTCGCTCCTCCGGATTAGGATAAGAACAGGTTGGAAAATTGCCATCCGGCTCCTTCTGTTCGCTGGGAATAATGATATTGGTAAAACCGTGCTCTCGTAGACAGCGAGGTACACAGGAGATACCAGCTCCATTGAGGGGTGTGTAAACGATAGATACATCACGCGCCACATCCTCCGGCAGCACAGAGGTGGTGCCTACTGCCTTTAGATAGGAATCTACCACATTTTCTCCAATATAGACGATTTGACCATCCTTTTGCTTGGCTTCAAATCCCTCCAGTTTTACATCCAGGAAAGGATCGATCCGATCAATTTCTTTCTGGATAGCCCCGGCAGCCTTGGTAGTAATCTGGCAACCGTCTCTGCCGTACACCTTGTAACCATTGTATTTGGCCGGGTTATGGCTGGCAGTAATTACAATACCACCGCTGCATCCCAGC
Source organism: Oscillospiraceae bacterium (assembly GCA_045543215.1). Lineage (GTDB taxonomy): Bacteria > Bacillota > Clostridia > Oscillospirales > Oscillospiraceae > DXYV01. The sequence continues at coordinate 750 of JAZQMD010000019.1, read as the reverse complement.
TCCCGTACTGCAAAAGACAACGCCGGGGTAGGCATCAACTTAGGATAAATCCAAACTTGTATACCGTTTGCGGCAAACACCTCCGCCGCTGTCCGTGCAAATAGATCAGAATTGATGCGGCTGTCGTAGCCAATAGCCACGGATGGACGTTCAAAATTTTGATTGAGATAGTTACTATAACCCTGGGTCGCTTTTGCCACTGTGTAGACATTCATGCGGTTGGTCCCAGCACCCAACACCCCGCGCAGACCGCCGGTGCCAAACTCCAATTCACGATAAAAGCGATCCTCAATGGCCGCTTCATCACCTTGTATCGTCCTCAATTCCTCAAAAAGCTTTGTGTCCTGCGCTGTTTTCTCCAGCCAGAACCAATAAGTATCCATGAAACTCATCCGTCAATTTCCATTTCTATAATTTCGTGCAACCGCCGGGCCGACCTTTTCCAGGAAAACCGGGCTGCGTTTTCATACCCCTTGGAAACCAGCTTTTTTGCCAGTTCCTTGTCATTTAATATCTTTACGATCCCATCCCGGATTTCCTCCACATCATAGGGATCCACGTAAATTGCGCCCTCTCCCCCCACTTCAGGCAAGGAAGCACAATTACTTGTCAACACGGGTGTCCCACAGGCCTGTGCCTCAATCACCGGAATGCCAAATCCTTCGTAAAGCGTTGGAAATACGAACAAAGAAGCAGCAGAGTAAAGTGCCGGCATATCCTCATCAGGCACGAACCCGATAAAACGAATAT
>JAZQMD010000018.1:0-9104 GCA_045543215.1 Oscillospiraceae bacterium | reverse complement strand
TGGTGCCGGTGATGCCGATCATGGTCATTCTGGAGGCAGGGTCGCCGAAAAATTCACGGCTTGCAAGGGCAAGGCCCAGCCGGCTGTCCTTCACCTGAATGTATGGAATATCCACAGTGGGTGTCTCTAAAGGCGGGGTCTGTGTGGGAAGAATGTCCACGGGAGGGGAAACCATGGGATCGGTGGGAAGTTCTGAGGGCGGGGATTCCATAGGCTCAGTGGGTTCCTGGGTAGGATCGCTAACCACAGGTGGTTCACTTTCCGGTAGTGTGCTGCCCTCCGGCGGTGTTTCTTGTTCGTTGGGATCAATTGGATTATCTGGAGTAATGGTAGGGTAAATGTTGGGATCCTCTATGGGTTGCTCGGTGGGTTCTTCAATCGGATTGTCGATAGGCTCCTGAGAAGGCTTGCTTTCTTGAATCCAGTGGGATTTTGGATAAGTTGCCTTAGTATCCTCCACATGGCCGCTGGAAGAAGACACGCTACCATCGGCGTTGACCGACATAATATCTAGGTCACGAAGGGTAAACTCCTCTAAAAAGGGGCTAAGTTCTCTGTTGACAAGATCTAGCAGCTGTTCAGGAATTGGGACGACATAGGAAAGCGGTTGACTGTAAGAACGGCTCCAAGTGGAGGTAACCTTGTAGGGGAGGGTAAGAAAATTCACGTTTTCCACCGTTAGGCCACCCAGGATGGCCTGCTGTCCGAACCAGAGGATATTTTGGAAGGATAGGTCGGTATGCACATTTTGTTGAAAGGCTGTGGCAATTTTACCCACATTGGCTACATTTTTAATTTGCAAAAGCTGTTTAATCACCGCCTGCAAAAAGTCCTGCTGAATCTGCATTCGGCCGGCATCTCCCACGCCTCCGTTCTTTTTGTGGTGACCGTAAGGGCTGTTATTATTGTTGGCCCGCCAGCGGATAACCTGCATGGCATCATTCCCATTGAGCAGACGGTAACCTGCCTGCTGATGGATCGCCAAATCCTGAAGGGGATCGTCGTAGTCCATGTTGTAGGGGACATCGAACCATACACCACCGATGGCATCCACAATCTCACCTACGGCCTCCCATTCTATCACAACCTGATAGTCCGGTTCAAAGCCAACCAGCTGGGCTATCTCCTGGTAAAGCCGTTGGATACCTTTTTCGCCGCCCCCGTACCAGTTATAGACCGAGTTAATTTTTTTTACATCCCAGCTAACGTTTACCATGGTATCCCGGGGAATAGACATGACTGTGGCACGCTGGTTGGTCACATCATAGGATGCCAGCAGCATGGTATCTGTATTCCCGCCGCCCGCAGTATCCCGACCCAAGATGAGAACGGTGTAAAAATCCTTTGACTTTCGTTCTCCGCTGCTTTTTGGGCGGATGCCGTCGCCGTAGTCGTGATCAGTTTCATTGTCCATAAGCGTGTCGGACTGGACATCTTCCGGTGGTTCGGGGGGAAGCTCGGGCTTAACCACCAGACTTTTGTATGCCCAAACCAGGCTCAGGGACAGCAGCACCAAGAGGACGGCGGAAATGACTATGGTCAGGCGAAGTTTTTGTACTTTGGTAAGTGGCCTGGATGGTTTCTTCTTAGGATGCAGCTGTTTACCCAATTGAGCACCGTCGTGCCCGTTTTTGCTTTCATTGCTCATGAAAAATCTCTCTTCTCCCTTAGTTGCTCATAGCAGGCCACAGTGTTGTAGTGAACCGGCTGTTGTTTCTCTTTTATTTCTTTGATAGCAAGCCAGGCACCCATACACACCGCCGCATTCAGGTCAGTGTAGGAAAGTTCCCGTAGCTGCGCTACTTCGGGAAAGTTCCGGGTGGGCTCGATGTAATCGGCCATATATAAAATCTTTTCCATTAAGGACATATTTGCCCGGCCGGTGGTGTGATAGAAAATAGCATGGTATACTTGATCATTTTCTCCAAAGACGGCTCGGGACAGGGCGGCCCCCGTTTTAGAATGGAGGAGTTTTACCGTGTTTTGCTCCAGCTCATCCAGCACGATGCCGTATTGGCTGCACAAAGCTTTCTGTTCATCCAGATTTAGGTATTTGGTGCAGTCGTGGAGGATGGCTGCCCGGCGGCAAAGTTGAGGATCAGCGCCCCATCGCTGGGCAAGGCGAACCGCTTCTTCCTCGCATCCCTTGATGTGGGGGATGCGCTTTGCTTTTACCATAGCATAGGAAACAGCCCGTAGCTGGTTGTTGGATAGATGTTTTAAGTCGGCCTGGATGCCATATAGCCCGTGGAGGAGGATGTAGCCATACACCTGTAGAAAAAGACCATTTACACCCTTTTCTGCTGGTAGCTGGGTGCGTAAGTGGGAGGAGGATAATTCGGTAATTTGCGGGAGCTGGAGTGTATGGATACGGGTGCCAAAGGTTTGAGACAGATATTCACTTTGAATACGAAAAGATTCATTGTTATCTTCATGAGTCCGGGCGAAGGGTACCAGGGTAGCCAGTTGGGCAATGGTCTGGGGGGCGTGCCAGCTTTGAAAGGTGAGGAACATATCGCTTCCCATAAGCAGGAATAGTTCGTCCAATGGTCGCTGGGCATGGATATCCCGGAGAGTTTGAGCGGTATAGCTGATTCCCTCCCGCTCCAGCTCCATGGCGGATACAGTGACGCGGTGGTCAAGCATGCCATCGGCCATGAGGCGTGTCATATCAAGTCGAGCCTTCTCTGAGGCAGACTGGGGGGAGAGACTTTTGTGAGGGGGCAGTTTGGTGGGAATTAGGATGAGTTCATCCAAATCTAGAAGGTCAAGGGCTACCTGGGCTGCACCCATATGCCCCAGATGAGGAGGATCAAAGGTTCCTCCATAAATTCCTACCCGCATAGAGATGACACTCCCCTTACATCAAATTGAATGTTTCCGGGCCTTTACTAGTGGAATGCGTTGATCTTTGGGTTTGCTGTGGGTCTCACGGTAAAGGACGAATTTACTCCCAATTACCTGCACCACCTCGCTGCGAGTGGCTTTGGCCAGGGCATCGGCGGCCTCCCGGGCAGAGAGGAGGGAGTTTTCCAGGGCACGGCCCTTGATGAGCTCTCGGGCCTCCAGAGCATCGTCCGCTTGCTTGACAAGGTTGTCTCCAAGCCCCTCTTTGCCGATATGGATGATGGTGTCAATGCTGTTGGCCAGCCCACGTAGCTGGGCGCGCTGTTTACTTGTCAGTTCCATAATTTCTCCTATTCTACGGGATCCTCATACCCTGCAAGAGCTCCGGGGCTGGGAATTCCTTTGGTTTCCTTGTTGCGTGCCAGCTCTTGCTTCCAGTAGGCTTCCAGCTCGTCGTAGGCACGCTCTTCTGCCGACTTTTTCTGCCAGTAGGCTTTGGCGCCGGAGGTTTCAAATTCTTTGGGATCTACCCATTGTTCCACATAGCCGCAGGTGCCGCAGACGTAGTGGACAACCTTCACCGGGGGCCCGGATGGGAAAGGAATATTACTATGTATCATGTGGGTGTCATCTTGAAGGAAGGGGGTTTTTAGCTCGGTCACATCGGTACTCCCACACTTGAAGCAAGCGTGACTTTGTTTCATTTCCTCTTCCTCATTGCACACCATTCAGACCTTCTAGATGGGAACGAAGCCTCTCTGAAAAGGCTTGAAGGGCACGACCCCGGTGGGAGATCGTGTTTTTCTCATCTGCGGTGAGTTGGGCAAAGGTTTTCTTCAAGCCGGGAACAAAGAAGATCGGATCGTAGCCAAATCCATCCTCTCCCTTGGGAGCATAGGCTAAAACACCTGGACATTCTCCTTGAGCGGTTACTTGAGCCCCGTCAGGAAAGGCGCAGCAGATTGCACATACAAATTTACACCGACGATCCAGCATGCCTCGCATGTTTTCCAGAAGTAGGCGGCAGCGCTCAGAATCGTCCAGCCCTGGCCCTCCATAGCGGGCTGAGTATATCCCAGGAGCGCCATTGAGCGCGTCCACACATAGCCCGGAGTCGTCGGCGATGGTGGGAAGTCCGGCGGTGGCGCACATTGCCTGAGCTTTGAGGGCAGCATTCTCAGCAAAGGTATTACCAGTTTCCTCAACCTCTATGTCAACGCCGGCCTCAGCCTCTGAAATGACTTCCACTCCAAGTTGGGAGAGGATTTGCTTTAACTCCGCCAGCTTTTTTTGGTTTTTGCTTGCCAATACAAACTTCATAATTCATCCTCCTAATGCCTGGCATTGGATAGCCTGGAGTTGCTCAATTCCTTTTTTGCACAGGTTAATCAGGGTCTGATGCTCCTCTAGGGTAAAGGGACGGCCCTCCCCCGTAGCCTGGAGCTCCACTAGCTGGTCATCACCGGTCATGATGCAGTTCAGATCCACCTGAGCAGCAGAATCTTCCTCGTAACACAGATCCAGTAGGGGGATATGATCTACAATACCAGCGGATACCCCGGCCACACGGTTAATAAGAGGCATTTCGGAGAGTGTACCGTTGTGCATCATTTTCCAAAGAGCCATGGACAGAGCCACATAGCCGCCGGTGACACTGGCGGTACGGGTGCCTCCGTCCCCCTGGAGTACATCGCAGTCGATGGTAATGGTATAGGGGCCCAGCTTTTTCAGATCCACACAGACCCGCAGGGCCCGACCGATAAGGCGCTGAATTTCTGCCGAGCGGGGGGAGAGCTTTAGCTTGGAAATGTCCCGTCTGGACCGTTCCCGATTAGCCCGAGGGAGCATAGAATATTCCGCAGTTACCCAGCCTTCCCCTTCAGGGACGTGGCGAGGGGCACCGCTTTCCACCGAGGCGGTGCACAGTACATGGGTATCGCCGCAGCGAATAAGGCAGGAGCCCTCGGCAAATTTACTAACGTTTGTAATAAGTTCCACCGACCGAAGCTGATCGGGGGAGCGTCCATCGATGCGTTTCATAGACAAGTATTCCTTTTCCTGTAATTGGTGGGGGTTTATAATAAGGCCTCTACATAGTTTTTGGGGTCAAAGGGCTGGAGGTCTCCTATACCCTCTCCCAGCCCCACGTACTTCACAGGTAGGCCCAATTCCTTGGCAATAGCTACCACAATACCACCCTTGGCGGTACCATCCAGCTTGGTGAGTACGATGCCGGTAAGACCGGCGGCCTCCTGAAACTGCTTGGCTTGAATCAGGCCATTTTGCCCAGTTGTGGCATCCAGCACCAGAAGAGTTTCCCGGCTGGCACCAGGTAACTCCCGGTCGATGACCCGACTGATTTTATTTAACTCATTCATTAAATTTTGCTTGTTGTGCAGCCGTCCGGCGGTGTCCACCAGTACCGCATCCATACCCCTGGCCTTGGCAGCGGTGAGGGCATCATAGACCACGGCGGTTGGGTCGGCACCTTCGTGCTGGCGTATGATATCTACCCCCGCTCGCTGGGCCCAGATAGACAATTGGTCGGCAGCGGCGGCCCGGAAGGTATCCCCAGCGGCTAGTAGCACCTTTTTGCCCTGTTTTTTCAAATTGGCGGCCAGCTTTCCGATGGTGGTGGTTTTGCCTACTCCATTGACCCCGATAAAAAGAAGGACAGCGGGTTTGCCTGACAGGTTCAGCTCGGAGCCGCTGGCAGTGAGTTCCTCAGCCAGGATGGATCGCATGCAGGCCCGGGCCCCTTCGGTGTCTTTAATTTTCTCTTGCTTGCAACGGGCTTTTAGTTTTTCCACTGCCTTCATGGTTGTCTCCATGCCCATGTCTGCTATGATAAGGGATTCTTCCAGTTCATCGTAGAAATCGTCATCCAGCTGGGAAAAGCCATTAAAAATACCAATTTTTTTAATGCGGTCAAATAGTCCCATATCAACTGCAGCTCCTTCAAACAAATATCAAAATGGCGAGGGATAGGGATCATGAAATATTTAGTTCCTTCTCCACATCACTGAGGTTAATAGTAAGCATGCGGGAGATTCCCTTCTCCTGCATGGTGACACCGTAGAGTACATCAGCCTCTTCCATAGTGCCCCGGCGATGGGTGATGACGATAAACTGGGTCTTTTCACTCATACGCCGCAGATATTGGGCAAAGCGTACTACGTTGGCATCGTCCAGGGCGGCCTCAATTTCGTCCATGACGCAGAATGGGGTGGGCCGCACCTTCAAAATGGCAAAATAGAGGGCGATGGCGACAAAAGCCCTCTCGCCACCAGAGAGGAGGGTAATGACCTTCAAAGCTTTTCCGGGCGGTTGTACCCGGATTTCAATCCCGCAGTTGAGCATGTCCTTCTCGTCCTCCAGTTCCAGGGCAGCCTTACCACCCCCAAAGAGCTCTACGAAGGTATACTGAAAGGCTTCATTAATAAGCTGAAACTGCTGGGAGAAAATGCTGGTCATTTTCTGGGTGATATTTGCAATAATGCCTTCTAGCTCCTCCTTAGCCTGCTTTACATCATCCCGCTGGCTGGTGAAATAGGTGTAGCGTTCATTGACTCTCTGGAATTCATCCACGGCATCAGGATTAATGCTGCCCAGGGAGGAAATCTCCCGTTTCAGCTCTCCAATACGGCGGTTGGCTTTTGATAGGGACTCAAGCTCCATGCGCTGGGCCTGGGCGGCCTCGTGAGAGAGTTCATAGCTTTCCCATAGTTTATCCAGCAAGCTTTTTTCTTCCAATGTGATGGACAGCTTTTTTTGCTCCAGAAGAGAAACTGAGCGTTCCATAGTTAAAAGGGCTTCATTTTTTTCCCGGCTGCGCTTATCGGCGTGATTGCGCTGGCCCTCCAAAGCCAGTTTTTCTTCGTTGAGCTGACGGATGGCATTGGTTTGTTCCAAGGCTCCGGCCTGCAAGGAGAAAAGATTTTTTTCTTCCGACTGAATGAGTCGGGCTAATTCCTGATTTTTGGCCTCAAGCTGATGGATGAAATTTAGTCGCTGAGTCCGATCACCAGTGAGATCGCGGCAAAGGGCCTCCAGCTCCGTCAGGCTCTGGGTCAGGGCAGAGTGCTCCCCCTCCCGGGCAGCCAGGTCCGCATTTGTTTGGGCCAAGGCCTCCCCCAGATCGGTAAGCTGCTCCTGGAGGGCGGTCTGGCCTTGGGCCTTGGCCTCCGTCTCAGCCCGGAGGGCGGCAACGGACCCCTCCAGACGGGTGATATGCGCTTTGGCCTGCTCCGTGTCCCGTTGATTATCGGTCAGCCGGCTACGAAACTGAGCAAGATCTTTTTTTACATCGTCCAGCCGGGCGGTTGTCTGTCTAAGGTGGGAAAGCGCGGTGTCCAATCTGCCGCCAAGGGTTAAAATCATGTCCTCAGCCGCCCGAAGCTGGTTTTTTGCCGTCTCCAGTTCATATTTGGCAGCGGTATATTCCCTGGTAGCCTCCTCGGCGGCCTTGACCGCCGTTTGTAGGGTAGCGGTAAGTTCCTCTTTTTGGGAGTGGAGCCGCTTCAATTCATTGACCCGGGACAGGATACCGGCACTGCGGGAGGCAGAGCCGCCGGTCATAGAGCCGCCGGCATTTAGCACCTGACCATCCAGGGTGACAACGCGAAAACGATGGTGAAACTTACGGGATATGGCGATGGCATCGTCTAGATTCTGGGCTACAACTACCCGGCCCAGCAGGTTGGAAAAAATGTTAACATACGCTCGGTCAAACTGGATAAGTTGGTCGGCCATTCCAACAAAGCCAGGCTCCTGTTCAACCGGACTGTCCCGGAAGTCGGCGGGACGAATGGTATTCAGGGGAAGGAAGGTGGCCCGGCCACCGTCTCTGCGCTTGAGCCATTGAATGGCCTGCTTACCGTCCTCGTCAGAGTCCACAACAATGTGCTGCATGGCGCTTCCCAAAGCGGTTTCAATGGCTACGGCGCAACGGTCGGGCACATGGATCAGTCCAGCTACCGGGCCATGGATCCCACCTAGGTCTACTCGGCCTGACCGATTCATCACCAGTTTGACCGCTTTGTTGTAACCTTCGTAAGACTTTTCCAACTCGGTGAGCATGTGGATGCGGGCGGCCAGGGTGTTCTCATCCATGCGCAGGCGACGTAGGGTCTCTTCCGCCTGCTCCGCTTTACGGTTGCGTGATTGACAGCGCAACTCATAGCCGCTGATAATATTTTCAATGGCATCCCGCTCCTCCTTAGCTTTATCAAACTCAGCCATGGCATCCTGATGGGCGGTTTGGGCCAGGCAAATGGATTCTTCCAATGCTGCCTGCTCTTTTTCAAGCCCATTCTCTCTGTCCAGTAGTTCTTGGGCTGCGGCCGCCAGAGCAGAAAGTAGAGCCTTGGCCTCGGCCACGGAGGAATGCTCCAGCCGCTCCTGCTGGCGCAGTTGTTCCAGTTCCCCCTGAAGGGAGCCGGCATTGCTAAGAGCCTTCTGCTGCTCTTGGGACAGAGCGTCTAGCCTTGCCCGCAGGCCGGTCATTTCCTCATCCAGGTTGGCCAGTCGGATTTGACGCTCAGTAATTTGTTCGGCCAGGGAGTCGGCCCGGTCATCTTGCGTTGCGATTTCCTCCCTGAGACGACCGGAATTTACCACATTGTTTTCCATATCCTTTTTCAAAAGGCCAATATTTCTTTCACTTTCGTGGACGCTGTTTTCCACCTGGTTTAACTGAAGGCGGATGCTGTCGGCCTGTATATCTTTCTGCCGCATCTGGGCAGCAAGGTCTTCGGCAGTCGCGTAGAGTTGTTCTAATTCTTCCTTGGCTTTGGCCTGCTGGCGGGCGGCCTGCTCATAGTCAGCCATGACTTTAATTGCGTTGGCGCGTACTGCCTTTAGCTGTTCCAGCCAAACAGAAATTTCCAAAACTTTAAGTTCGTCCCGCAGGAGGAGAAATTTTTTGGTCTTTTCTGCCTGAAGGCGCAGCGGCTCTACCTGTAGCTCCAGTTCATCAATCTTATCGTTGACACGCACCAGGTTTTCTTGGGTATGGATCAGTTTGCGCTCGGCCTCCTCCTTCCGGTGGCGAAAGCGGGAGATACCGGCGGCCTCTTCAAAGATTTCCCGGCGGTCGGCGCTGCGCAGGGAGAGAATCTCATCAATGCGGCCCTGGCCGATGATAGAGTATCCCTCCCGTCCAAGACCGGTGTCCATAAATAGTTCATTGAGGTCCTTCAGGCGGCAAGAGCGGCGGTTAATATAGTATTCACTGTCCCCCGAACGGTAATACCGAC
>JAZQMD010000017.1:0-16948 GCA_045543215.1 Oscillospiraceae bacterium | reverse complement strand
CTATCGGCGTAGGCCATAACGTACCAGATGGCAATGAGGAGCAGAACGATCAGCATGATCACCCGGAGCAAAATTCCATCTCCCAGGGATATTCCTGCAAAGCCGGCGGCGATACCGGTGGCAAATGGGTTTACGGTGGATCCGAGAACCCCAACTCCCGCTCCCAGCATGATGATGGACACGGCAGTAACTGTATCATACCCCGCTGCCACCACGATGGGAAGAACCAAGGGATAGAAAGCTATGGTCTCCTCCGCCATTCCAAAGGTGGTACCCCCCAAGGCAAAAGCGCACATGAGAATGGGGATGAGCAGCCGTTCTTTTCCTTTGAGCATGTGGATGATATTGGCGATACCTGCGTCGATGGCTCCTGTGGCAGTCATAACCCCCAGGAATCCTCCAACCATCAGGATGAATGCAGCAATATCAATGGCGCCATATAGCCCTTCCAGCGGGGCCAGCGCGACTGCGCCCGCACCTTGACTGTTTTGCTCCACCCGATGGTAACTTCCCGCCACCGGCTCGCCGTTTTCCAGGTAATAATATCGACCGGCTGGGATAACCCAGGTAAGGGCGGCTACGACGATGATAATGGCTATGAGAATGGTGTAGGCGGTTGGCATTTTCAAGCTTTTCAAGGGCAGTCCCCCCTTACCCTGTAATCTGGGTGCCGCATTTACCTGCCAGGGCCTCTACCCCTTTGTCCAAGGAGGTGATGATGGCCTTACGCCCCGGGGCAGAACGAACGAAGGATACGGCGGCCTCAACCTTGGGCAGCATGGAACCGGCCCCAAATTGGCCCTGCTGGGCGTACTGCTCTAAAATTCCGGCAGTCACGGCGCCAAGGTTGGTCTGGTCAGGCTTGCCCCAGTTGATGGCCACCGCAGGGACCTCAGTGAGGATCATAAGCACATCGGCCTCCATCTCCATGCCCAGCCGGGCAGCGGCGTGATCCTTATCAATGACGGCAGCCACGCCTTCCAGTCCTCCGTCTTTTTCTACCACGGGGATACCTCCACCGCCGCAGGCGATGGTGATGGTGGTATCCCAGAGAGTTTTGATGGTGCCGATTTCCACAATACGCTGGGGCTTGGGGGAGGGCACCACCCGACGCCAGCCCCGGCCGGAGTCCTCTTTCACTGAGTATCCTTTTTCAGTTGCCAGGCGTTTGGCCTCTTCCTGGTCATAGAAGGGACCAATGGGTTTGGAGGGGGTTTGAAAAGCCGGGTCGGCGGGATCTACCACCATTTGGGTTACAACAGTAACTACAGGGATAAAACGCCCCCGCCGGTGTAGTTCGGCGGTAAGAGCCTGCTGCAAATGATAGCCGATATAGCCCTGGCTCATGGCTCCGCATACGTCGAAGGGCATGGGAGGTGTCACGGACGCGGCCGATTCGCTGGCCAGCAGGATACGGCCTACCTGGGGACCGTTGCCGTGGACTACTGCCAGCTCATACCCGGCGCAGGAAAGCAGGGCCAAGTGTTCTGCTGTGCGTTTGGCAACGGTGAGCTGGCTGGCCGCTGTGGGGGGGAGGGACTTGTCCTCCAGGGCATTACCCCCCAGGGCCACTACAACTTTGATGGGCCCGCTCATATGGTGGCCACCATGACAGCCTTAATGGTGTGCATTCGGTTCTCGGCCTCATCGAAGACCACTGAGTGATGACCACGGAACACTTCGTCGGTGACCTCTCTGATGTCCACCCCCTTGTCCATCCACTCTTTGGCCAGCTTTGTCTCAAAGTCGTGGAAGGAGGGAAGGCAGTGCATAAAGAGTACGTTGGGGTTGCCAGTGGACTCCACCATGGTTTCATCAATGCGGTAGGGCGCCAGCAGTTTGGCTCGCTCGGGAATAAGGTCCTCTTCCCCCATGGAGGCCCAGATATCGGAGTAAAGCACATCTGCACCCTTGATAGAGGCCGCATCGTCCGACAGGGTAATGGAGGCCCCGGTAGATTTGCCTAACGCCTGGGTGTCGGCAAGAATTTTTTGATCGGCCCCGTCAATCAGTTCTTTTGGCCCGTAGCCCACAAAATCTACCCCCATTTTGGCACAGCCATACATCCAGGCATAGGACATATTGTTGCGCACATCACCAACGAAAACTACTTTACACTCATTGAGCGGTTTACTAATATGCTCTTCCATGGTGAGCATATCGGCAAGAATCTGGGTGGGATGGTCCACATCGGTCAAACCATTGAATACCGGTACACCAGAGTGACGGGCCAGGTCTTCTACAACTTTCTGGTCAAAGCCACGATACTCGATGCCATCAAAGAAACGGCCCAGTACTTTGGCAGTGTCCTCCAAAGACTCCTTTTTTCCCATTTGGGAAGAGCCAGAGTCCAGGAAGGTGACATTGCCACCTTCTTCTCGGGCAGCTACCTCAAAAGCGCATCGGGTGCGGGTGGAGGTCTTTTCAAACAGGAGGACTATATTTTTATTCTTCAAAGCCTTTCCATGCAGGCCCATGCGCTTTTTGGCTTTTAAATCCCGAGATAAATCCAGCAAATAGCGGATTTCACAGGGTTCCAGATCCATGAGGGTGAGAAAGCTGCGTCCTTTCAAATTAACTGCCATAATCGTTACTCCTTTACATTTATATAATTAAATGTTTTCCCGAACTAAGGGCATGGTCATGCACCGTGGGCCGCCCCGGCCACGGGAGAGTTCCGAGCTGGGGATGGTCAGGACCTGTACCCCGTGGTCGGCCAGAGCCTGGTTGGTGACGTAGTTGCGGCTATACACCACAACTTTGCCAGGGGCAATGGTAAAGGTGTTGGAGCCATCGTTCCACTGCTCCCTGGCGGCATCGATGACGTTACCACCGCCGCATTTAATGAGTTCAACATGATCCAGATGGAGGTGCTCCTTCAAGATATCCTCCAGAGTGGCATGTTCCTCGGTGATCGCCATCCGACCTTCCTCCATGTGGAGGACGAATACCCGCAAGTCTGCAGTAATGTTGGGGTGCATGGTGAACTTATTCACGTCCACCTGGGTGAATACCGTATCCAAATGCATAAATGCACGGGACTTTGGAATGTCAATGGCCAGAACTTTCTCAAAGCCCCCGTGTCCCAGCACCCGCTTGGCCAGCTGCTCAATGGCCCATGGTTTGGTACGTTGGGAGATGCCGATAGCAATTACCTTGCTGGAGAGCACCAAGATATCGCCTCCCTCAATGGGAGATTGAGAGGCCCGGTCATATAAAATGGGAACATTTTGGTATTTTGGATTATGGGTAAAAATATATTTGGCAAAGAGAGTCTCCCGGCTACGGGTATGGGTACGCATCTTGTGAATGGTCACCCCATCCCCCATACAGGCAAAGGGGTCCCGCGTGAAATACAGGTTGGGCATCGGGTCTACCACGAAGGGATAGTAGTCATCCAGATAATCGGTGAGATTTTTGCGTCCATAACCCCGTATGTCCGCCTTGCGAACCCCCTCCATCAGTTTTTCAACCATGTTTTTGGTTGAAAAACTTTTGAAGTAGTCTAAAATCAGACCTGTACGTTTCTCCCCACGAATTCCGGCTTCCAGCAGGTATTCCCGTAGAAAAGCATCCTTTACATCCTCATCGGAGAGAGCCTCTGCAGCCAGATCCTCCAGGTACACGACCTCCGCCCCATTTTGGCGCAGCAGGTCGCAGAAGGTATCGTGCTCCTCCCTGGCGATTTTCAGGTAGGGAATATCATCGAAGAGTAGACGCTCGATATACTCAGGCATCAGGTTTTCCAGTTCCCGGCCAGGTCGGTGGAGCAACACACGCTTGAGCGGGCCAATTTCGCTATATATTTGAATGGCAGGATGGGACATTGAAATAACTCCTTTCATTGCAATGTTCCTAGCTTTACCCAAACGGAAGATTCTATGTGTTTGGGTAAATTATTTAGGTATTATTAAGAAATTAGCAATCAAATTAATATTTAAGGAGAGGACTATCTTGAAATATAAAAATCCCCCCGCTCGATCTGAGCGGCGGAATTTTTTTATCTTTATCCCCAAAGTATTTTCCACTAATTTTTTAAAGTGAATAAACTTTTCATTAGTAATCGCATGGGATAAAAGAGAATAAGGGCAACAGAAAAATTTCCAATGCAGTGGAGCAGATCAAAGGGAATGCCGGCCACCCACCAGCTCAGGCCATAGGCCCAGCCGCCGGAGATGGCGTATACCGGGGCGCACAAGGCACCGAAGAACAATCCAAAGGCCCCGGAGAGGACGGCCCAACCCAACGGGGATTGCATACCTCGCAGCAGCCAGGCTGCACCTGCAAGTAGAGGCCAAATATAAAGGTAATTTATATTCCAAAGTCCAAAGCCCCATACCATCCATTCTAGACCTACGTAGACCAGAGTAGGGAAAATACTCCGATAGCCCAGCTCCGCGCCCCAAAGCATTATCATGAGGGAAACCGGTTCGATGTTGGGAAGTGGTGCCATGACTATTTTGGCAGCGAAGGTTATGGCTCCAAGCAGGGCGTACAGGACCAGGTCCCGGACCCACAGCCCTCGAGCGGGATGATCACCCAATGGTGTAGGTCCACTCAAAATGGTCACCGTCAGCGATGGGGGTATCGCTTACCCCGGTTTGGGCTATTACCCCATCTTTGGATAACTGCCACCAACCCTTGTCCACATTGTAATCGGCGAGCTCTCCATCTACTTGGGTCACGAAAAGGCCAAGCTCGCTCTCCTCGCCAACGATCAGTCCCTCTTCAATGAGTACATCTCCCAAATAGGTCTCATCGGTTTGGTAAGTAAACTCCTTTGTTGTTGCGTCTTTGTGGATAACCTCAACAACAATTGTTTTGCTCCCCTGTTGAAGAGTAGGTTGGGCAAAGGCCAAGACACAATCCATAGCTATCATTGCTAAAGCCAGTGCTGCTATGGCGATCCATACTTTTTTATTTTTCATTTGTGATCGGCTCCTTTCTGTCTGAGTTTATCTTAACGAAGCACAGCTAAAAAGTAAATGCAATTATTTCCATAAAAAGCATCCACCCTCCCGGAGGAGGGCGGATGAAGACAATTCTGCCATAGCCTATATTTTGGTGCCACAGGCCTTCCCTTATTCTACTCGCTTACACCGGCACACGGTGAGTACCATGTCATCTACTACGAAGCCCAGTTCCAAGGGGCCGAAGCGAAAGCCGTATACCCGTCCGGGATCGTCTTGATAGCGGGGTCTTGGATCCTGTGACAGTACCCCGTGGACAGCCGTTCGAAGTTGCTCCGGAATGACCTCCAGCCACTGAGGGGGGATGACCACGGTTAGTTTTTCTTCCTCCATTGGTGCAAAGCCGCCTCGTGCCTCCGGTTTGCAATCAGTATAGGGCAGATAAGGCTTTATATCGTAAATGGGAGTCCCATCCATCAAGTCAGCCCCGGTCACATGGAGGATTGGCCCCCGGGGGGTGTGAAACTCTATGCACTCCAGACCCACGCAGGACAGGCCAATGGGATTGGGACGGAAGGGGGATCGGGTGGCAAACACTCCCATGCGCCGGTTTCCCCCCAGCCGGGGCGGGCGCACCGTGGGTGACCATTCATCCCTCATCGCCGCGGAAAATTGCCAGATGAGCCAAATGTGGGAAAAGCCTTCTAGCCCTCGCAGGGCATCTGGGGTGCGGAAGGGCGGCTCAAAAACGACCTGAGCCTTTAAATCCTCCACTAGTCCACTCTGGCGGGGAATGGCAAACTTGGTTGGAAAGTGGCTTTGAATGCGGGCCACTATGTGCAAATGGGGGCCTCCTTTCAAGTAATGCCCATTTGCTCCACCGCATCCTGAACCATTCACCGTCGCACCGTCATCAGTAGCTCGGAATGGGTGGGTTCGTACCAGTAGAAAGAAGCCTCCCGATCCCCGTCGAACATGGAGTAGCGGTAGGAATAGTTGCCAGTTCTGTTTTTCATATTGGCCAGGACGTTGTCCAAATTAGCCTTTTCATAATATTCCTCCCGATGCTCCGGTAGGATGTGGTGATCCCGGATCTCCCGGGTTACTTCGTCAAAATTACCCTCTTGGGCAATGGTATGGGTATTTTTTCCATCATTACCGTACATATAATACTTTCCCGTCTTTACATTTATCAAACAGATATACTCGAAGCTGAATACTACGGCTAACTCTAAAATCTTTTGTAAGCGCAGCAGATCCAGCTCCTGTTCCCGCTCCTTAGCCCAGCGGAGGAGGGTGAAGTTACATACATCTCCGTCCTCATTGGTATAGAAGATCACAGTGGCTTCCATCCAGGGATGCCCCAGGTTCTTTTCCCCGTAGCGGAAGTAACAGCGTATGCTGGTCTCACCCTGCTCATAGGCGGCCAGAAGGCTTTCCCGGGATAGGTCTTGGAGTAAACTATTCTGGTCATCCGGGTGAACAATCTCTGTGACGGCACGAATAAAATGGTCTACCGTACCAACTGTGGGAAGTTGGGAAAAGATATGGTCGGAAACTTCCATAATATAAAAGTCATTGGCACTTAAATTGGCGGATAAGACCAGAGGATAGAAGGAAGAAATAGCGCTGAGCAGGTTACGCAGTTCACCCAGATCCAGGGCCTTGGTATTTTTTAGAAAAAATGCCTTTTGCTTGCGGAACTGGTAATCGGCTAGTTTCATCTCCGGGGAATAGAAAGTAAAGTTGTTCTTTCCATTGCGTTTGACGTGGTAGAGGGCCATATCTGCTCTCCGGTAGAGGGATTCAAAGGTGTCCTTCTCCGGGATCTGTACGGCACAGCCAATGCTACAATGGATGCGCCGCTCATCTTCCGGACCGACCGACAGACCTGCAAGCTTGCGCAACAGGGCAGACAAAGTTTGAGAGATGGTATTTTCGTTGCCCGCAGCCCCAGGAAGAAAGACCATAAATTCGTCTCCACCTGCCCGGCCAATTATATCCCCCGCTCTGAAATTGCTTTTAAGGGTTTCGGCAATACCCATGATGGCCCGGTCGCCTTGCTCATGGCCATAGGTGTCGTTGATCCCTTTTAGGTCATCCAGATCCAGCAGGATAAGTACACCGCCTTTCTGCCGGCTTTCTTCCATGATAAATCTGATCTGCTCTTCGCTGGTGGCCCGGTTGAGCAGTCCGGTCATCCCGTCCCGCTGGGCCCGGTTTTGAACCGCAATCTGCTCCTCCTTCTCTTTGGTTATATCGCTCAGTCGGATCAAGGCCCGAATATGGTCGGTGTAGGGATCGGCCACCAGTTCCACCATGGTGTGGACCCAGCCTAGCATCCCATTGCGAAAACACATGCGCCAAGTCCGCTCCAGAAAATGGTTTCCGTCGTTGTATTGGTTTAGCAGATACTCCCTTGAGAAGAACCGATATCCATCCAGGCGATCCTCCTCGAGGAGTTTCATATCAACCATCTTGGTACCAAATTCGGTTAGGGTGCTGCCCACCACGGGGATACCAGGCGGTGCCAAGTGCCCGCCCTGTTTCTCAATTACATCAGTAGTGAGGTTGACTTCAATGAGCCCTACATATCGCTTACCTATGTCCTCAACTGATTGAATATAACGCAAATAGGCTACTTCCTGCTCATACAGGTCGGTGATGTCTTTATAAGAGATAAGGGCAGCCATCGGTTTATGCCTACCGTCATAGATGGTGGAGTATTTCAGGCTGAGCCAGCGCCGCTCACCCTCCTTGGTCATGATGTGGAGTTTTGTCTCTCCGCTGGGGTTGCCGTCCTGAATGGACTGGAACATGGACTCCATGGACTCTACACTTTCTGAGAGGACTTTCCCACTGTTTAAAATATTTAAATCGCCCTTTTGAGACAGATAAGGCAGGACACAAGGGCAACGGTTTTCCCCTTCCCAGGGGTGAATGATTTTCTTCTTAACATCGTAATAGCAAATGGTTCGGTCGGAATGCTGTGCAACCATACGCAAAATTCGTTCATTCTCTCGCAGACGACGGTTTTCTGCTGATTGGGCCTGGACATCGGTGATGTCCTCCAAATAAATAACTGCCCGCCGAGGATCTCCACCTGCGTCAAAAATAGTGGCGTATTCCAGTCGATTCCAGTACTCCCGACCAGATCGATCCCGAAAGGCAACCTCGCAGATACCAGTGGGCTCCCCCCGGCAAATGGCAGCATAAAATTCTTGCAGGGCCGACAGGGTTTCTGGAGCGATGTTCGACTGGTAGTCTTTCATATTCTCTGGGCAATTATGAATAATCTCCGGTATGCGTCGCTTTTTTGCATAGGCGGTGGGAAGTGTGAGCGTTTTGCTTGGAATGTCGTAATAACAAAGGGTTTTTCCAAGCTGGGTCATGGTCAATCGAATCTCTTCTGCCTTTAAATAGAGTTCTTGGCGTAAACGGATGTCCTCGGCCTTTTGCTTGTCCACATTACGGGAGATAATCACTGCAAGTATATCCTCGTCAAAAGGATTGTGCTGCCGCATGACAGTGGTCTCAAACCAATAGTGATCCCCGTTCTTTCCTGGCCGCCGGTAGACCAGCTGTACGCTCTCCTTCTGCTGGCCGGTGAGAGCATCCAGAAGATTGCTCCGGGAGAAAGCGTCGAGAAAGGCCCTTCGATCTTCCTCTACTACGCCGGAGAGGCGGATGCTGAGCATATCATCAAAAGCGCCCTCTTTCGGGGTGCCTAATGTTGTAGTGCTGTCATACTGGATCATACGATAGGTATTCTTTGTCAGGTTGGTGGTAAGTAGTTCAGGGAATACTTTCCGGGTTGCTTGGAGCAGACCATCAATATCCAGATCATAAAGGAGCTGGGTATGCTGTGCCTCGTGATCCCTCTCATTTTGATGCTTCATACAGATGCCTCCCTCTTTAATCCGCCAGAGCGGCTGCCGACTACTGTTACTGCTATACGGGCGGTTTATGCTTTTCCTCCATCACAAGATATGGTCAGGCGAATCCTGTAAATCTGCCGGAAAAGCTTAGGTCGGTCAACAGGTATCAGGCAAAATAATCTTCGCCTGATTTAGTATTATTATAGCACAGGCCTCTGTGGTTGAAAATATCTTTAGTTATGGAAAAAGCCCCGGAGCTCATCAGATCCGGGGCTGCTTTTTATGAGGATTTTAGTACTGCCAGGGGCAGATGGGGACGGTTAAACAGGCGAAAAGCTGGAATGGGGGTGGTGTTGCTCCCCAGTCCCCGGGAGACCAGGCACCAGCCGCCCCCTTCAAAATCGTAGGCCCCTCCGTCATATTGTGGAAAGAAGGTGCGATCTGTACTCAGTACCCCCTGGTCTAGAATGGGAATGCGTAAAATTCCTCCGTGGCCGTGTCCGCAGAACACCATATCATATCCCCAGGTGGAATATTCCTGAACGCTGTCCCGGTGGGCTAAAAGGATGGTATAGACATTCTCGCCCAGATCAGCGGCAATCTCAGCTCGTAGTTCTATCCCAGTTTTTTGATCTGCCGGACCGTTTGGATCGTCTATACCCGCCAGGACAATGATGCTCCCCGCCCGCTCTAAGGTGATATACTCATTGGAGAGCACGCTTACACCATTTTCTTCTAACAGAGCCTTCAGGTCGTTTACCCGGCGCACCACCCATTCATGGTTTCCGGTAACATAATAGGTTGGGGCGATGGAGGCAAGGCCGGCAGCGAGAGCTGGAACCATGGCCAGCTGATCTTCCTGGTCGATGAGATCGCCAGTGATTGCAATAATATCGGGCTCCAGCGCTGACACCGTATTCAGTAGACGGGTGTTGTCCCTACCAAACTGCTTACCGTGAAGGTCGGACAGGTGGGCAATACGCAGGCCGTCAAAAGGGTAGGGAAGGCCGGGGGAGGAAAGTTCATAGATTTGGGTCGAAATTGCCTCCTGCTGCCACAGCAGCCAAGCGCTCAGTACGGTAACGGCTAAGATTAAGGCAAGCCGCCGTCTCCCCCTCCGGGACTTTTTTCGTTCAGTCATCACTGAGGTAATAGGGTTTTATAATACTCTCTGCTTGCTCGGTAGAGTCCTTCTGGTGGACGCCGAACAGGGAGTACTCCAAGGGTCGGGGACGATCGCCATGCCTCCCCCGACCGGAACCTTTTGAGGTGGGGGTAGAGGCTCCCGGTTTTTTTGGAGGTTGTAGGAATCCCTTGCTTTCTTTTTTGGCGGGTAGGGGGGAGGACTTCCCCTCGTGGACAGGGGTGGACAGGGCAGAACGGGTTGACTGCTCCACCATTCCGTTCTTCTTCTGATTACGGCGGCGCTTTTGGCCTTCCCGACCTTGGGAAGGGGAGGAGGCGGAATCTATCCGTTTTTCCGGCTGGTCGAATAGGCGGGGACGGGGAGCGAGCAGCCGGGCGGTGGCATCTAAAATTACATCGCTGTCCAGGGGATTTGGCCTGATAAAATCAGTAGCTGGTGTAGTTGGGGAGGAGGGGAGAGTAGCATCCAGATTGCCTTGACGTATTCCACGTTTACTTTTGTTATGATCCTTTTTGGAAAGGGCAGGAGGCACAGGAGCGGACTCGGAAACTCCTACGCAGGCTGCTTGCTGATTTTTCCATCGGCTTACCCGATTGGCCTGGGCGTTTTCCCTTCCCTCTCTGCGGGCCTGGGTCATGGGGTCTATCCCGGTGGGGGGCTCATTCATGGGAAAAGGGTGTCCCTCCACCACGGGTAGAGGCTTTCCAAGCAGCCGTTCTATCTGCTTGAGGTATTCCTTCTCATCCGCTCGGCAGAAGGAGAGGGCGACGCCATTGTTTCCAGCTCGCCCAGTGCGGCCGATACGGTGGACATAGGTTTCAGGAACCTCGGGCAGGTCATAGTTGATTACCCATTTCAGTTCGTCGATATCAATGCCCCGGGCAGCAATATCGGTGGCGACCAGAGCGGTGATCTTTCCTGTCTTAAAGTTAGATAAAGCTTGCTGACGAGCGGTCTGGGATTTGTTTCCGTGAATTGCAGCGGCAGTGATTCCCTGTTTTGCCAGGTCGCCGGCGATACGGTTTGCCCCATGTTTGGTGCGTGAAAATATCAGCACGCTGTCCATCCCCTTCTCTTGAATGAGGTGGACCAACAGCTTAGTCTTGTTTCCTTTATCCACATAATATAGCGACTGGCGAATGACCTCCACCGGAGAGGAAACGGGATCCACTTCCACACGCTGATAGTTATGGAGCAGACCATTGACCAGATCCATTACCTCAGGAGGCATGGTAGCAGAAAAAAGCAGCGTCTGTTTCTTCTGAGGAAGAGCCTGGAGCACCCGACGCACGTCGTGGATAAAGCCCATGTCCAGCATGCGGTCGGCCTCATCCAAAACAAAGATTTCCACCTGGGACAAATCCAGTAGCTTCTGACCATGAAGATCAAGAAGGCGGCCTGGAGTAGCGACCAGGATGTCTACCCCCTTTTTCAGCCGATCCACCTGGGGCTGTTGGCCAACCCCGCCAAAGATAACGGCGGATCGAAGGGAGAGGTACTTTCCGTAGTCCGTGAAACTCTCTTGGATCTGGAGGGCTAACTCACGAGTGGGGGTGAGTACCAGTGCCCGGATGACCCTTGGATTTCCGTTGCGACCGTTGAGCCGCTGGAGAATAGGGGTTGCAAAGGCACAAGTTTTACCGGTGCCTGTCTGGGCGCAGCCCAGCACGTCCCGGCCGTCCAGCGCAGGAGGGATAGCGTTGCGCTGAATAGGTGTGGGAGTTGTGTACCCCTGCTCCGCCAGCGCCTTGAGAATAGGGTCTATAAGACCTAGTTGACAAAATTCCATAATTTAGTTACAGCCCTTCGATTGATATGCGGCCAGAGCTTTTTTGACCGATTCCACGGTTTCCGCCAGGGTCTGGCCGTCGGCCCGGACGGTAAGATGCGCGTACCGCTTATAAAGGGGGACCCGGTACTCATATACGTCGGCGATGGTCTGTCCTGGTAATAGGGCAATACCTCGGGTATCCAGATTGTGGATACGGGAAGCCACCTCGGGCAGGGACAGATGAAGGTAGACTACCGTTCCCAGCCGACGTAGATGTTCCATGGCCTCTTCCAGGCACACACAGGAGCCTCCTGGAGCAACTACCGTACGGCAGCATTGAATGGAGTGAAGAACCTCTGCTTCTATATGCAAAAAGGCTTCTACTCCCCGGCGGTCCAGCAGCTCCTGAAGAAGCGCTCCCTCTCGCGCTTGAATGAGCAGATCAGTGTCAAGAAAACTGTAGCCCAGCACCTTGGCCAGTATAACGCCGATGCTGCTCTTGCCTGAGCCCGGCATGCCGATGAGAATGATATTATCCACAGTATTTCCCTCGCCACGTATATTTTAACACCTCATTATATAAGAATTTCTTATGGGAAGCAAGGGTGAAAGATGAGAGAAGGAGGCTGCCGTTATAAATTTTTATTAATCCAAGACGGAAGATGCTTCTCTGTACGAGGAATCCGTTCATAGTTAAGAATAAAGGCAGCGCCTTCGTTTCAGGCAATAAAAAACGGAGCGTCCTTTTAGGATATTTGGATTCTATAACGACGCTCCGCATGAAAGAAGTGACCTACTTTGATACGAAATACACACGCCTCCGACTTATCGTTAAAAAGTGTGCAAATCGTTAAAAGGTACAAGAATAATTAAAAGGTTTCTACGGGATAACAATTTATAATCTAACCCCGTGCTTACCAAATAGATCTGGGAAAAATTGCCTTATCATCGCTTTGACTTGCTATTTGTTCTAAAATTTACTACCGCCGAACCTATAGACTTCATACCCAGCAAGCGTCATTTCTCTTTGTGCGGAAACCATGCTTGCGTATTTTGCTGTAGAGGTGATCGGGCGCAGAAATATTATCGCCAAATTCTTCAACAGCATCCAAATAATAGTTAAAAAACTGTACTAATAGGCGATCCGCAATTTTTTACTGCATCCAATAATCTCTCCAACAATCCTTTTTCAGAAGGCGAATGATTATTGTTATACTATTCAAGTAACTCTCCCCATGTAAGGCCATTGGCATCTACCTCTTCATCGTACAACAGGTATTTATCCTCGTCAACAGGTATTTGAACTGTATGGGTTAGAACATCTGCCAGCAAAATATCCGGCCTTCTTGTGGCAGTAAATACTATGTTGTGGATTTTCCCTTTCACGCCTGTTAATTTAACAAGCATGTACTCGACGGTCGTGGACGGGCAAATTCCTGTTGCTCTAGTGAGATCCGCTTGCGTCCAGCTCTGCTCACCAGGCCGGGTGGACAGTAAAATCCTAATCATAGCCATGCTCCTTTGCGTTAGATTCTAACCTCAATTTTAGAATCCCGCTGGACTTCGTGAGAAAATAACGAAATGCGTTAGAGCGAGGAGTATGGTTAGGTGAAATGCTGGACAAATAAAGAAAAGCGTAGTAGTCATACAAAAGACTACTACGCTTTTCTATTTTCGGCAAATGTGAGAACTACAAACAGCCCCTTCATAAAAGAATGCCGTAGTGTTCAAATTTGCGCTATTTGGTGCGCGAGGCGGGAGTCGAACCCGCACGCCCTTGCGAGCACTGGCACCTGAAGCCAGCGAGTCTACCAATTCCACCACTCGCGCAATTAGGGCCTAAAAAGTAAAGCTTATTAACGGTCATGTTATCATATTAATTAAGAAGTGTCAATACCTAAAATAAAAATATAATTAAGATCCCGGCTTTAAAGTCAGATTGAGCAAAATGCAGAGTTAAGCGTTATTTTCGAATATATTATAGCGATTAACTTTTATTTCAATAAAGAACCAGTTCTCTCTCTTGACAAATCGCATTAAGATTATTATACTGTGTTAAGTACACAAAAAATATGCTTTATGCAAATATGCTTTATGCGGGTGTGCTGGAACTGGTAGACTGGCTAGCTTGAGGTGCTAGTGGCCCATGGCCGTACGGGTTCGAGTCCCGTCACCCGCACCAAATTAAAATAATCCGAACCTATTTCCGATTGGAGATAAGTTTGGATTATTTATTTTTTGATCATTATCAAACCAACTATTTCCGCATTTGGACTGGACTTTTCCAGTTCTATATATTTTTTGTTTTATTTGGTTGTCCTGAAAGGTTTTTTGTGTTATAATAAAAAAGTCGCCTCATTAAAGTAAATTAAACTAAAAGAAAAGGCAGGTGTTTTTATATGGGGGAAATAAGTAGTATGGAGCGGTGGCGCGTAGTACTGGGGGGAATTATCTGCCAGTTTTGTGCCGGAATGCTCTACAGCTGGAGTATTTATGTGAATCCAATTATGGAAGCAAATGGATGGGATCGAGGAAGCGTATCTCTGACCATGTCTATCGCAACTTTATTGATTCCCATTACCATGATTCCTGCAGGTAAGCTATTACCTAAAATGGGGCCTACCAGGGTGGCCCTGATTGGCGCTATCAGTTTAACGCTAGGATTGGTAATCAGTGGTCTTACGGTATCACTTCCCCTATTGTACTTAGGCTTTGGTATTCTTGGGGGCATTGGAGTAGGTTTTATTTATGGTGTACCGATTGCCACTTGTGTAAAATGGTTTCCAGATAAAAAGGGCTTAATTTCTGGTCTGGCAGTAGCAGGCTTTGGACTTGGCTCCATTATCTTTGCACCAATTTGTACATCCTTGATTACCAGTTTGGGCCCCAACAATACTTTCCTGGTTCAGGGAGCCATTACCATTGTTGGTATGCTGATTGGCGCACCGCTCATGAAGGCTGCACCGGATGGATATCTGCCTAAAGGATGGACACCACCTGCAGTTACACAGGGAACCGGTGGCGGCAAGGACTACACGTCAGGAGAAATGCTGAAGACGAAGCAGTATTGGTTCCTTTTAATCATGTATTTATTTGCAAATATGTCTGGTCTTATGGTTATTGGGCATGCTTCTCCTATTAGTCAAGAAATTGCAGGCCTTACCGTGGCTCAGGCAGGAGCTATTGTCAGCGTATTATCGATTGCCAATACAATTGGACGTTTCTTAAGTGGCGCAGCATCCGATAAAATTGGAGCGCAACGTGTCGTAACTATCATTTATGTTATTAATGCGGTTTTGCTACTGGGACTTCAGATGATGACTAACTTTGTAGCCATTGCTCTGGGGATCGGTGGCCTTGCGGTATGCTTTGGTGCAATGATGGGAGCATATCCTTCTATTGTATTGGATTACTTTGGTGTAAAACATTCCAGTACTAACTACGCTTTTATCTTCTTGGCATACGGCATTGGTGGAATTATTGGCCCCCAGATTGCGGTTCGCTCCGTAGCCGCCACAGGGAGCTACACCGTAGCCTTCATAATTATCGGCGCTACCTGTGTCATTGGGGCAATTATGTCTTTGATTTCTAAAAAGCCTGGCTATCAGAAGCTTAAGTCTGCTGGTTTGGTGGATTGAGAAACAGACACAATCAAAAATAACTAAAAAGAGGATTTTTTCAGGAGATTGCTGAAAAAATCCTCTTTTTATAACTTTTTTATATATTATTGAGGGAAACTTCTTTATCAATATAATACTCTGCGCCTGTTTATGGGTTTGGGTAGCAACTTAAACAGATTATCCAGGCAAGCATCTTAGTGCTAGAGAAAATTGAATTCCAGAGGTAGAGATAATGAATTGATTTATAATAGTTTATAATAAATAAGCACGTTTATAAGCTGAAGGACATTGTTGAGACAGTTGACCAGATGCTAAAAATAAGATTTAATTTATTGGTTAATGTTTTGTAGTATTGTACTAATTAATACCATTGTTTTCCATATTATCAATTTTTTTCTGCTTTTTGTGGAAATTTGTTATTTTTTTTCTTGATTTTAGCAATATAATTTTATATAATAAGCAACATAATGAAATTTCATATCATTTTAATTTAATGAACACGGGAGGAATTTTAAATGAGGAAGCGTAACGTACCTTCCAAAATAATGTCGATATTATTAGCCAGCGTTATGACACTCTCGCTGTTGCCTAGAGCAACGTTGGCTACGGTGTCTACCAAGAGTATGGCTGGGGGAACCCTGGGCACAGTCAGGGGTACGGCCACTCTGGAGGAAGGCGCAGCTGCACTAAAGGGTAAGAATATTTCTATTCTGGGAGATAGCATTTCTACCTTTACAAATTATTCAAATGGAAAAGCTGCCGATTATACTAACTCCACGATTCGCAATGGCGTTGTATATTATAATGGTACTAGCAGCAGGTGGAATGTAAAACTTAACGATACCTGGTGGCAACAGGCGATAAATTCCTTAGGCATGAAATTACTGGTAAATAACTCCTGGGGTGGAACGTGTGTCCTGAAAGAAAATAATGGGTCTGTTGGTGCTTATATTAATCGCTGTGTTCAGCTTCATGACAATGTTGGAAGCTATAGCGGCTTGGAGCCTGACATTATTGCGGTTTATATCGGCACAAACGATTTTGGTCTTTTTCCTGAAACCTTGGGTAATGCTAAGAACATTAATTTTAATGCGCTTACCATTAATGGCAGTACGTACAAAACTCCGACCACTACTGCCGAGGCCTATGCAATTATGATGGATAAGATGACAAAGCGCTATCCCAAAGCGGAAATTTATTGTTTTACGTTACTGCCAAACAAGTATATTTCTGATAAGGTTACCTTCGATGAAATGAAGAAGGATAAGGAAACTTTCAATGAAATTGTTCATACCGTAGCTAATCACTATGGTGCGATTGTAGTGGATTTGTATAAAGACAGTGGTGTTGTTACTGGAAGCCCTTCTTATCATAATTATCTCTCCTCCGATGGCATACATCCTATCGTTGGTGGAATGGATGCGATTACAAACACGTTTGTATCCGCGATTCTGAAAAACAGTACCTATATCAACGGCACGGTGCAAAGCAGCGTGGTAGGCAACCGTCTGCAGCAACTGCCTGAGTCGGTCTGTTCGGAGACAAACCTGTGGAAAGCGCTGAAGCCACAGCCTGGCCTATACCATCTGGGCAAGGAGTGGGTGGACGACCTGTACAGCTCA
>JAZQMD010000016.1:0-3363 GCA_045543215.1 Oscillospiraceae bacterium | reverse complement strand
TTTGAGCAGTTTGCCAAGCCACTCATGGAAAAGCTGGACTGGCCCACTATTTTCTGTAATTCCTTGGAGGTGGCTCCAAGCGGGGAGATCACAGGTTATAAAATGCGCTGTGAGCAATCTAAACTCACAACGGTACGTGCCCTGCAATCCATTGGCTATGAGACCATTGCTGCGGGGGATAGCTACAACGACCTGGGTATGATCCAGGCCAGCAAGGCCGGTTTCTTATTCAAAAGCACCGAACAGATCAAGTATGATTATCCCCAGTTTCCAGCTTATGAGGACTTCCACGAACTTTTGGCCGCCATTAAGCGGGCCATGAATCTAAGACCATAGAACCTGCACATGGAAGGGAGCTGCATAAAGTTGAGCTTTGACATGTTGCCGTTCAAGCCATCCGATATTCTAATGCCTAAGAACTGTGATTTGGGCAAATGGTCAGTGGTGGCCTGTGACCAGTATACCTCCCAACCGGAGTATTGGGATCGGGTGGCCCAGACTGTGGGAAGTGATCCATCCACCCTGCGGCTTATTCTGCCGGAAAGCAGTCTGGAGGGGCCAAACGTGGAGCAGGACATCGCTGAGATTAACCTGACCATGGTCCATTACCTGAGAGAGGGGCGTTTTGAGGCGTATCCGGACAGCCTGATCTATGTGGAGCGAACCTTGGCCAGCGGTGCGGTGCGGCGCGGCTTGGTGGGTATGGTGGATCTGGAGGAATATGACTATGATCCTGGGGCCTCAACCCTGATCCGGGCCACTGAGGGTACGGTGATTTCCCGCATACCACCCAGGGTGAAAGTTCGTAAAAACGCCCCCATTGAATTGCCTCATGTGATGCTCCTGACGGATGACCCTGACAGGACGATCATTGAGCCGTTGGCCCGGGTGAAGGAGAGGCGGACGCCTTTGTATGACTTTTCACTCATGGAAGAGGGGGGACGTATTGCCGGTTGGCTGCTGGAGCAGGCTGAGCAAGCAGAGGTGGCATCGGCCCTGAAAAGTCTGGCAGAGCCAGCCGTTTTTGAGAAAAAGTATCAGGCAGAAGGCAGGCCGGTGCTCCTTTTTGCGGTGGGGGACGGAAACCATTCTTTGGCCACTGCCAAGGAATGCTATCGACGGCAGAAGGAGATGGTGGGGGAGGAGCAAGCTAAGAGAATTCCTGCCAGGTACGCCCTGGTGGAATTGGTCAACCTCCATGATGACTCCCTCCAGTTTGAGCCAATCCACCGGGTGGTTTTCAATACTGATCCGAAAGCCCTGCTAAATGGTTTGCTAGCAGCCTATGAGGGAGCTTGCTTTGGGAAAGGAGAGGGCCATGTGGTGGAATTTGTCCACAGTGATGGAACTGGATATGTTACGGTTCCCCATCCGGCGGTACAGCTCCCAGTGGGAACGCTCCAGTCTTTCCTGGACCGATGGCTGGCAGGGCATGGCGGGAGGGTGGATTATGTCCATGGGGATGAAGTGGCCCGACAGCTGGGGAATACCCCTGGTTGCATCTCCTTCCTGTTGCCTTCTATGCCCAAGGAACAGCTTTTTCCTACGGTAATTTTTGACGGTGTACTTCCTCGAAAAACGTTTTCCATGGGGAATGCCAATGATAAGCGATTTTATTTGGAGGCCCGCAGAATCCGGTGATTTTTTATAGCGGAGGTGTGCGATGCAGACCCAGGCTTATGCAAAGCTGAATTTAGCCCTGGATGTACTGGGTAGGCGTAAGGATGGTTATCATGATCTGCGCATGGTCATGCAGTCAGTGGACCTGTGCGATTGGTTGGACTTGGAGCCAAGGCAGGACAACAGAATTATGGTGAAAACCAACCTGGGATTTCTACCCAACGATCATAGGAACTTAGCTGCTGCCGCTGCCTGTGCTTTTTTCGCCCACACAGGAAGGAAGATGGGACTGGCGATGGATATTCGCAAGTATATTCCTGTGTGTGCAGGAATGGCCGGAGGTTCCTCGGATGCGGCTGCTGTGCTCCGTGCCCTCAATGAGTTGACCGGGGCTGGACTTTCTCTCAGAGAGCTGGCAGTCATCGGTGAAAAGGTAGGATCAGACGTGCCTTATTGCGTTCTGGGTGGGACCGCTCTGGCGGAGGGAAGGGGTGAGCGCTTAACCTCGTTGGCTCCGCTGCCATCTTGTGCCGTGGTGGTTTGTAAACCTCCTTTCTCAGTTTCTACACCTGAGCTTTTCGACCGTATTGATGGGTACAGGATTGTCTGTCGCCCAGATATGGATGGTATTTTGTCCGCGTTGGAGACGGGGAGTCTTAAAGAGGTAGCCAGGCGGATGTACAATGTGTTTGAGGACGTGCTTCCTGTCCGTCAGGCCAGGACGGTGGGGGAGATTAAAACCACGCTCATTGGGGAGGGGGCGCTGGGAGCCTGTATGAGTGGAACTGGCCCCACGGTATTCGGTTTGTTTGAGGAGAGTGCCATTGCTCAGAAGGCTTATCAGAGGCTGAAGGAGCTGTTTTCAGATACTTTTTTATGCCGGACGATATAATTTTGTATAAAAATTAGAAACACTGTCCAAAATGTAAGCAAAACTTACATATAGGACGGTGTTTTTTATGAGGATTCAGCAAAGAAGAAAGCAAAAGAAGCTGGCTTTGTTGTTGGCACTGGCGGGTGTTCTCCTGTTTAGTCTATGGCTGGAGCGGGAGGGGAGCGGTCTGGCTGGGAACGTACTTCGCCTCCATGTGCTGGCAAATTCCGACGGGGAACAGGATCAGGCCCTGAAGCTTTTGGTACGTGACCGCATATTGGCCCAGGCCAGCCCTCTTCTGGAGGGGGTGACTGACCGGGCTTTAGCCGAGGAGATTTTGGAGGAGTCTCTCCAGAGCCTGGCTGATGCTGGGGCTGCAGCTGTGGCGGAGGAAGGATATTCCTATCCGGTGACTGTCAGCATGGAGGACACATGGTTTCCGACAAGGGAGTATGAGGATTTTTCCCTACCTGCCGGAACCTATACCGCCCTGCGAGTGGTTATTGGGGAGGGGGGAGGACAAAATTGGTGGTGCGTAGTTTTTCCTCCGTTGTGCCTTGGGGCGGTCAGTGAGTCGGTGGAGGCTGCTGCTATGGCCGCTCTGGATGAGGAAGAGATCGCCCTCATTACCGGCGAGGATGGGGGATATGTGGTGAAATTTAAGCTGCTGGAGTTATGGGACAAGATAAAACAAGAGTTTTCTTGAACATACAAGGGCTGCGGGCTTTGGTCTGCAGTCCTTATTGCTAAGAGGCTATAAAATTGGAAGGATTTTTTACCGTTCAGGTTGACCTGGGGGCATTTTTTAGATAAAATAAAAATACACATAAACCGACGGCAGCCGTCCCGCTTTTGGGGCGGGGGGCCCA
>JAZQMD010000015.1:0-3301 GCA_045543215.1 Oscillospiraceae bacterium | reverse complement strand
TCCAACTTCACCCAGTGGCTGGCTGTTCATTTTTCCAGGGTCGGTATTCGGGTCAACGCCATCGCCCCCGGTTTCTTTTCCAGCAAACAAAATGCCAAGCTTTTATGGAATGATGACGGCACCCCTACCCCCCGCACCGGCAAAATTCTGGCCGCCACACCCATGGGTCGTTTTGGAAAGAGCGAGGAGCTGGAGGGTGGGCTGCTTTTCCTGCTCAACGAGAAGGCTGCCAGCTTCATCACCGGGGTGGTACTTCCCATTGACGGTGGATTTTCCGCCTACTCCGGCGTATAAGCCAAACCGCCGATCAAATTTAGGAGTGAATGAAAATGTCTAACCTGAATCAGCGTATTTCCGACATTGGTGTAGTCCCAGTCATTAAGCTGGATTATCCCGAGGATCACGCAGCCCTGTTGGCCAGGGCCCTGTGCGCCGGGGATATCCCAGTGGCCGAGGTAACCTTCCGGGCTGCTGGTGCGGATAAGGCCATCCGGCTCATGAAGAGTACCTGTCCACAGATGATTGTCGGGGCTGGAACTGTCCTTACACGTGAGCATGTGGATGCAGCCTTATCCGCTGGAGCCGAGTTTATTGTCACTCCCGGCTTTGACCCGGATCTTGTGTCCTATTGTCAGGAGAAGGCTCTACCCATCTACCCGGGCTGTACCACCCCAACAGACTATCATGCCGCTTTGAAGTTTGGCCTGAAGATTCTGAAGTTTTTTCCTGCCGAGCAATCCGGCGGCCTGACCAAGATTAAGGCTATGAGCGC
Source organism: Oscillospiraceae bacterium (assembly GCA_045543215.1). Taxonomy (GTDB): domain Bacteria; phylum Bacillota; class Clostridia; order Oscillospirales; family Oscillospiraceae; genus DXYV01. The sequence continues at coordinate 2,529 of JAZQMD010000015.1, read as the reverse complement.
CCCCTTCCCCATGTTTCAGGTAATGCCCACCGGTGGTATTTCCCTGAAGAACTTGAAAGAATACCTTTCCTTCCCCGTTATTTGCGCTTGCGGCGGCTCCTATATGGTAACCGCCGAGCTAATCAACGGGCAAAAGTGGGAAGAAATTACAAAATTATGTAAACAATCTGCAGCACTTGTAAAGGAGGCCCGGAGTAATGGGTAAAATCATCACATTTGGTGAGATCATGTTACGGCTCGCGCCAAACGGCTATTACCGCTTCTTCCAGAATGATCAGATGCAGGCCACCTTTGGCGGCGGAGAAGCCAATGTGGCCGTATCGCTGGCCAACTACGGGCTGGAGGTCGCCTATGTCACCAAGCTGCCGAAGCATGCCATCGGTCAGGCTGCGGTAGACTCCCTTCGCTCCTTCGGCGTGGATACCAGCATGATTGTCCGGGGAGGTGACCGGGTTGGCATCTACTATATGGAGAAAGGTGCCTCCCAGCGGGGCAGCGTATGTATCTACGACCGGGCCCATTCTGCCATTCAGGAGGCCCAGCGCCAGGACTTTGATTGGGACCTGATTTTCCAGGGGGCCAATTGGTTCCATTTTACTGGCATCACCCCTGCCCTCGGTTCTAATGTGGCAGAAATTTGCCTGGACGCCTGCAAGGCTGCTAAGGAAAAGGGGGTAAAAATCTCCTGCGACCTGAATTACCGCAGCAAACTTTGGACTCGATCGGAAGCTAACAATGCTATGACTAAGCTGTGCGAATATGTAAACGTGTGCATTTCCAATGAAGAGGATGCTAAGGATGTTTTCGGCATTGAAGCAGAAAATACCGACATTTACGGCGGCAAACTGGATCACACAGCTTACAAATCGGTGGCCAAACAGCTGGCGGATAAATTTGGCTTTGAAAAAGTGGCCATTACCCTTCGCACCTCTATTTCTGCCAGTGACAATGACTGGGCCGGTATGCTTTATGATGGCGAGAACTACTGCTTCTCCAAAAGCTATCATCTGCGCATCATAGATCGGGTAGGGGGTGGCGACAGCTTTGGCGGTGGTCTAATCTATGCCCTGCTCTCGGGAAAATCTACCCAGGAGGCCGTGGAGTTTGCCGTGGCAGCCTCCGCCCTGAAGCACTCTATTGAGGGAGACTACAACCGCGTCAGCCTCTCCGAGGTGGAAAAACTCGCCAACGGGGATGCCTCTGGTCGTGTGCAACGGTAAGCATCCCACTATCAGGTGCTTCATTGATTCCCTAATTCCAAGATCAATTCACAACAAAATTATAATAATAAATGCCAGCCCATGTCGTGGCTGGCATTTATTATTAAAAAATGCTTAAATATTTAACCTCCATAGTATTAGCTTTCATAAGCGTATTATGCTAAACTCTGCACCAACTTACTCTTTTAACCTGGAAAAATATTCACAAGTATGGTTAAAAAACTGGGTCGCTGCAAAAGAACGGTACCCCTCCCGACGCTGTATGACCGCAATATCCCAGGGAATGACTGGTTCCAGAGGGACTGTCACCACTTCATCACACAGGGCTGGCTTAGCAATAGGTAATGGAAGGATGGCCACACACTGCCGCATCCCCACCATCTTGAGGCTAAACTGAGTCATAAGACTCTTATAGGCAATATGGGGAACAAAGCCGTGTTCCCCGCACATACGTATAAAGGTATCATGAAGGGTGGTCGTCTCCCCAAAAGTGAGAATGGCTTCTTCCTTCAAATCTTTAAAATGTACTTTTGGCATCTGGGCGAAAGGATGACTTCGGCTGACTACTACCTGGCAGACATCACTAACCAAAATGCGGCTCTCAAACCTGGCCGGATCCTCCATCGGCAGCATGACCAGCCCCAAATCAGCCCGACCGGAGGCCACAGAATTAGCGGTTGGTTTAGACCCCTCCTCTACTACACTAATGCTTACACCCGGAAATTTACGGTTGAATTTGGTCAGCAAGGGTGGAAAATAGACATCCAAAAGCACCCCAGGAATGCTTAGACGTACCTCTCCGAGTTTTACAGAACGCACATCCTCCATGGTCTGAAAAAGATCTTCGTAGTGCACAAGAAATTTCTGCGCCTGCTCATATAAAATATTCCCTGCGTCAGTCACTCGAAAGCATTTGCTGGTGCGCTCAATAAGTTTAATATTTAACTCTTCCTCCAGCTGCTTAATGGAGCGAGTAAGCATCGGCTGTGTAACAAACAGTTGAGATGCCGCCCGAGTAAAGCTTTTGTTATGGACTATCTCCACAAAATATTTTAGCTGTTGTATTTCCATAGCCCTATTTCCTTATCCTAATCCGTGCTCTTTTGACCTATGTATACACACTTCTGCCTTCCAATGGCCTTATATGGCCTTATAATTATATCATAACTGAAATTGTTGAAAAATACTAGGGAATATCGAAAAATTTTTTCTTCCATTTTGTATAATACCAACAAATAAATTTATTTTTAACATGGATTTCAGCTTCATTTTAAATAAAATTATATATTTTGCACAATTTCGTTTTGAT
>JAZQMD010000014.1:0-13316 GCA_045543215.1 Oscillospiraceae bacterium | reverse complement strand
TCCTATATTTTAATTGGAAAAGGTTGACTAAAATAACTAGATATAGTATAGTAAAGTTGAATCATTATATAGATGTATTAACCAATAGCAAAAGAGTTTATTCATATGAACAAAAGGAGTCAAAGAGAATGGTAAAAAGGCAAAAAACAAAAAGAAAGGTTATATCAGCCATACTTTCGGCCACAATATTAGCCAGCAATATAATAACTATGGTAAAAGACGGTATGGTTCATGCGGTGGACTATAATCAAAATAATGTGCAACCTGTGATGACTTTACCGATAGAAGATGGGAAGGAAGAACAGAACCGTCTAATGGAAGAGCACATTTCCAAGCAAGGAGAACTGCCTGTCGAGGAGACATTTCCAGATCCTTTTAGCTCGATGACAAACCGTGAATCGGTAGGCGAGGCTAAAAGTTTGGCAAAAGTTAATCACTCTGGAGAGACTTTACCTACAAAATATGACTCAAGAGACTATGGTTACGTTCCACCGGCAAGAAGGCAGAGGTTAGCAATATGCTGGGCGTATTCCGTAATAGCCGCGTTGGAGGTCTCTATGGTAAAAAATAAAATTTTACCGTTGGAGGACGTTGATTTATCCGAGCTTCACTTGGCCTATTTCTGCCGTAATTTTGTGGAGGATCCTCTTGGGGGCACCAAGGGGGATACCATGTCTGATTCGAACCTTGAAAAAGTTTTTGGTGGTTCATTTCCGGAGTATACCATAAGCCCCCTTAGTGCATGGGTTGGATTAGTGCAGACAAAAGATACTTATGACTATGAAAATTTGTCCATGATACAAAGCACTCCCGAGATGGCATACGGCAACCGGGCAGCAATTTTGACAGACGTCATACGCATTGGCTATAATGACATACCTTCCATGAAGAAAGCAATTATGGAATACGGTAGTCTAGCAGTATGCTATCATTTTACCACGAATGCAAAATACTATAATCAATATACTTCAGCTCATTACTGCAGCCAACACGAAGGCGTAAACCATGCCGTAGCTATAGTTGGTTGGGATGATAATTTTAGTAGAACAAACTTTGGGACTAATAAACCCAGCAAAAATGGTGCATGGCTGGCTAAAAATAGTTGGGGATGGGATTTTGGAGAAGACGGGTTTTTCTGGATATCTTATGAGGATCAGTCATTGACCTCGACCGTCGCCTTCAATGTAGTTGCACCCGATACATATGACAACAATTATCAGTATGATGGAGGATCGCAAGGATATGATATCATAACCGATTCTAAAAAAATTGAATCAGTCAATGTATTTACCACGAAGGCCAATCCAGGAAAAAAAGAGTTACTAAAGGCAATCCAGTTTGATATGTTCTATCCAGGCATGGATTATAGTATTCAGATATACAAAAATCCTAGTAATCCCGCTGACCCAACTAGCGGAACCCCAATGCTGGAGACACCTATGACAGGTTTTGATAAAAATTCCGGAAGATATACAGTAAACCTTGAAACACCCCTTGAACTGATGCAGGGAGATATATTTGCAGTATCTGTTACATACACCAGGTCAGATGGCGATGTATGTGTTGAGATCGAAAGACCTAAGGATCACACAATGAAGGTGTTTTCTGAGAAAGGACAGAGTTTTTATCGAAAGCAAGATGGTGAATGGATTGACCAGGGCGCAACGGGGAGAGGTAATCTGAGAATCAAGGCCTTTACCAAAAATCTGGATATTATTCAAGTTGACACTCCGCAAATTACATACCCCACAGCGAAAGGACTAACCTATGGCCAGACGTTGGCTGACAGCACTCTAATCGGTGGCAGCACCGAACACGGCATCTTTGCGTGGAAAGATGGAACAACCGTTCCCACTGTCAATCATACTGCCGGCTATCCGGTGACCTTTACCGCCAGTGAGGAAACCAAGAAGAACTACCCAGAGATCACGGATACCGAGCAGAACGTGCAGATAACTGTAGCACAGGCCACCCCTACGGTCAGTCTATCGACATCTATTTCCGGTAAGAGCGGTAGCCGTCATGCCACACTAACTGCTACCGTGGACAAGGTTGGCAACGGCATACTCCCCACCGGCACAGTGCAGTTTATCAGCGAAACAGACAGCGGGTCTATCCCCCTTGGCTCTGTGAGGCTTGTAGACGGAACGGCAACCTATACATGGGCTGGTTTGGGCAATGCTAAGTACACGATTAAGGCAGTTTACAGCGGGGATACAAACTATACCACCAACAGCATTAGCAAAGAAATTGACACCAATAAGCAATCGCAAGCTGCCCTAATCCTCTCAGCCAGCAGCACACACACCACCTACGGACAAACATTAACCCTTTCTACTTCAGGCGGCTCCGGCTCTGGCCCAGTGACCTATGCGATCATAAAGGGCACCGGTGCCGCTACCATCAAAGACAATATTCTTACCCCCACCAAGGCCGGCACAGTGACTGTCATTGCCACCAAAGCTGAGGATGTAAATTTCAACGAAGCACACAGCGCACCGCTGACAATCACCATTGACAAACTCATACCCAACATGATCCTGATCTCCGATAAGGCTTCCCTATCCGGCGGCGGAACAGTGACCCTGACTCTTAATGGTCTGCCAAATAACGGGGCAGCTATCGTCACTTGTAATCAAGCCGTCTACAATCCAACGGGCAGCGGGAGCAGCTGGAGTGTTAACCTGCCCAACACTACAGCCAGCTACATCTTCACAGCAAGCTTTGCCGGAGACGATACCCACAGTAGCGCCACAGCCACCTGTACCGTAAATGTAACCCAGTACAACGCGCCCAGCGGTGATGAGCATACCCATAGCTGGACCACGGACTGGGGTTCTGACAGTACCCACCATTGGTATGCATGCTCCTGCGGCGATAAAAAAGATCTTGCTGAGCATGTCCCCGGTCCAGCAGCTACAGAAACCTCAGCGCAAACCTGCACTGTATGCGGATATTTGCTTCAAGCTGCTTTAGGTCATACCCACAGGGGTGGCAAGGCTACCTGTATTGAAAAAGCGGTATGCACTGGCTGTGGGCAACCTTATGGAGATATAAACAGCAGCAACCATATCGGTGCCACGGAAATCCGGGGTACCATGGATACCACTGCCACAAAGACCGGCTACACTTGGGACATCTATTGTCTAGGCTGCAACGCAAAGATTACCACGGGCACTACCGTACCGACTACCGGAGGCAATAGTAGCGGTTCAGGCTACATCCCACCCAACAATAGCGGTTATATACCAAGCATCCCCAGCACCGGTAACACCAATAGCACTACTAACACCAATCAGGTAACGGAAGCGGCTGCCCAAACCACCCGACAAGCGGATACCTCTTCCACTAAGGCCCCTAACAATGCCAACCCTCAACCCTTGCCCTTCTCCGATGTAGCTGCCGGCGACTGGTTCTATGAAGCAGTAAGGTATGTCTACGATAAAGGTCTGATGAATGGCACTACGCCCACAGCCTTTGACTCACTCCAGAATACCACTCGTGCCCAACTGATCACCATTCTGTGGCGTCTGGATGGACAGCCGATTGTCAGTAGTTCAATTCAGTTTGATGATGTCAGAGCGGGTCAGTACTATACAGAGGCTGTCCGCTGGGCGGCATCTAAGGGTATTGTGGAAGGCAATACCGCTACAAACTTCGGCTCCGTCGGCGACATTACCCGAGAGCAGCTTGTGACCATCCTGTGGCGCTACGCCAAGTACAAGGGCATTGATGTCTCCGTGGGTGAGAATACAAACATTCTCTCCTATCAGGATGCCTTTGACATCAGCCAGTACGCCTACCCGGCCATGCAATGGGCCTGCGGTTCCGGTTTAGTCAACGGTACAACAGATACTATGCTCGATCCAGGCAGCAAAGCGAATAGGGCCCAGATTGCCGTCATCTTCCGAAGATATTGTAAGGACATTCTAAAAGAACAGGTTTAACCGCCACATATTAAAACGTAGGGACGGTAGGTATATGCCTTACCGTCCCTGCTTAGTTTTAATTCAGTTTCTTTAAAAAAATTAATTTTAACCAAGTTAACACCACGCATTAAGCTGTTAATGCTCTTTACCATAAAGGCGTGAATGTCATTAAAGACATTCACGCCTTTATTTATCTCGCTCCTCGCAACCCTTGGAAATATCAAAAAGGTTAAGCCTTGGTGGTCGACAATATACTTTCTTTCAAAATATTTTCATAAAACCGCATGATAATTGTTGCGGCCTGAGATCGAATGGCGCTGCCGTGAGGATCGAGGAGATTTCCAGGCTTGCCAACCATCAACCCTGTCCCGCAGGCCCACTGCATCGCCGGAATAGCGTATTGACTAATTTCAAAAGAATCCTCGTAGGAGAGAAGATTTGTGTTCTCTCCGCCACTTACGTCATAACCCTTGTACTTAGCATAGCGCCAAAGGATTGCCGCCATCTGTTCACGAGTGATTGGGTCGCTGGGACCAAACTTGCCGTCACCATAACCGCCCACGATCTGCTCAGAGCTTGCCCATCGAATGGCCTCTGCGTAGTACTTCTCCTGCGCTACATCTTCGTACTTCATAAGGTAGTTGACAATCGGGCTGCCCTCCATACGCCAGAGAATTGTAACGATCTGTCCGCGTTTTGTAACGCCGGGTGGATCAAAGGTAGTTGTGGAACTGCCCACCATCAGGCCATTTTTGTTCACATACTCAACCGCATTATAAAACCAGTCGTTCTTCGTCACATCGTTAAAAGGATTTTCCCATTTCGATCCGTGGCGTTGCTCATCGATGATAACAGCATAGCTGCTTGCGTGGTCGAAAGGCCAGCTTACCCGGCCCTGCTCATCGATGCGGCAAGCATCACGCAAGTGCAGGATTTCCCCGTCGTAATAATACAGATTTGCCCAGTGGTTGTAATTTTCCTTTCCCAGATTTAAACCCAAATACAATTTCGTACCAAAAGACCCATTGTGGCTCAATTCAAACTGTATTGTGTCCATCTTGCCCATAATAGTATTGATGACATTTACCGGAATGGAATTGCCTCCAGTACTGATGCCCAAATTCAGCGTTCCAATTCCAGCGGGAATATCCCGAGCATTTACCATCCAAATGATACCGTGACCCATATCAAACTCTAACGTTATGTCCTTACCGATGATCTCCCCAAGCACCTTAGCCGGGACTTCTGTGGCTCCGTTCATGTCCACATGGACGGTCTTCCCAGGCCCAATATTGCCACTACCAATCCCGTCCGCAATATCTGCCAGCTCTTTTCCTATCTCATTCCATCCCCGACTGCTAGCAGTAGTTGGCTGATTTTGTGTTATTATCGGGGCGTAAATCCCGCCAAAGGATGGAAGGCTTGGCTGAGTAATCCCTACCGTTGGATTAGGAGGGGTAATTTCTGTTGTTGAACTGGGTGGAGTAATTTCTGTCGTTGGGTTGGGTGGGATAACTTCTGTCACTCGACTTGGTGTGGTAATCTCTGTGGCAGGGCTGGCGGCAGAGGGCAAGTAGTTTCCAACCTCACCATAGCGCACTACAAACATGTACGTGGTATTTTCGGACAGACCGGTAAATGTGGGGCTTGACTGCCATGTCGCTCCGCCATCCTTACTGTACTGCACCGGCGCATTGTTGGCATTGGTTGCAACCTCCTCCAGCGTCACGCTGTTGTAGGTCTTGCTTTTCTCTATCGGCGCAGTAAGGGGCGCGGTCTGTTCCTTGTCATTGACTATAAAGGTCGCGGTTACCGTAGCAGTCGCTCCTCCGTCGTAGGTCACAGTAATAGCTTCCTCATAAGGCGTATCGCTTGCCACAAGCCCTATATTTGGTTGAACCGTAAATGTTGCTATATCCTTCGGGGCAAGAGAAGTCGTAGAAAGCGCACCAACCGTGTAATTGATTGCTGTAGGCTGGGTTAACATGACCGTTTGATTGCCCGTATTCGTAATGGTTACAGTCCGCGCAGAAGGCGCGGTCTGATAGCCTTGCATCTCGCTACCAAAGTCAAGTTTCAACGGATCGCTCGCCAAGTCGGTAGAAAGTGTTATCTTATGCTCTTTTGCCACACCTTCGGCGGTAATTGTAACCGCCTTGCTAATCGCGGCGGCCTTTATGGTAATTTTGCCACTGACCTTATCATAGGAGTATGTATCTTCCCCTCTCGCCAAAACTTCGCCACCATCAATCGTTATGAGGATATCATCGGGCAGCATGTAATTACTGTCTTCTGCGGTCAGTGTGGCGGTATAGTCTTTATTCTTTTCCACATAAGGTAAGCCATCAGTCGAAAGATTGGTCATCGAATAGGATACATCATAATAAGCGTTTGCTTCAGTCGTAAAGGTTACTTGCCTCAGTTCACTTGCATAGTCAGTCCTATAATCCCCGTTGTACTGCTCGTTGAAGATATACAGCGTATCGCCGCTGTTCATTGTAGTATCCAACAGATCAACCTCAACCGTACCGTTTGGGCTCATCACTTGCGCAAGTCTTCCATAGTAAGTAATATTTCCGCCATTGTCCTTAATAATTGCAGAAATATATTCGTTTGACCCCACCGTCGCTCCGGAGTAACCAATTTTTGCGTTAATAATTTTTGTACTGGTACATAATACTTCCTCCACATTAACAGAAAAACCACTTCGGTTATCATCTTTTAGCGTCAATTTCCATTCCGATGTGGTGGCATTCGAAACGGAATTTAGTGCTTTGGCACCTATGTCACCGCTTGATTTACCCCCTGCAATGTCAGATGTAAAGAGAACAGAATTCAAGCTTAAGTTAAAAGCTGGACGAACAGCAACAAAAATATCGTCCACCCTTTTACCGTTATTGCTCACGCCAACCCCCCGTACATATGATGCATAGGAATTATAGGAACCAGGAGAGCGCAACCACCAGTAGTCAGCTACGCCAGCACCATTCATACCCTTTACTCTTGACTTTCCACCGCCTGCAACATATGCTGTATTGGTTGCCATTCGTGCACTGTCGTCGGCAAAATAGCTAGGGTTGTTCGCCTCTTCTATCGACAGGGCAAACACCTTGTCTGTTGTATTATTTCCTCCATCAACATTGCCATTATCTGCATTTTCAAGTGCTGTACTCAAAATTATTTCTTGCTCATCTGAAGAGAAGGCCGTATCGATAAATTTATCGCTTCTATAATCTATTCCACTATTGCCGCCGGTGTTTGACGAGGCATCGTAGCCGTTTAGCCAAGAACGCAGGGTGCTCGTCTCCCATGTCACACTTTCGTTGTCTACATGATATTTCATTACATCAAGGTTTTGATCAGCAAGCAGAAACAGCTTATTATCCTTATTTGAAAGTACTCTCCATTTAATCGGATCTTTCTTAGAACCTGTGCTATCGCTCTGATAGTAATTTCCAAAATATACGCTGCTTTCCTGTCCACCACTGATCTGCGATGCGCCAAGTTGAATAGCTTTATCCATCTCTGCCGAAAATGTTTGTATAGGCAACAGGCACACACACAGGGCCAAAATTATAACGATGCTTAAACTTCTTTTTTTCATAAAGTTTCCCCCAATTAAGCTTTTTCAGTGACTGACAACAATTTTCCCATTTTGTTATAGTCTTTTCCCGCTATTATCTTATTCTAATGTTTATTATACAATAATAAGACAAAAAACGACAAGAGTTTTCCACAAGATTGGAAAGCTTCTATTTTAATTATGGCAAATTAGACAAGAATGCAACACTCAACGCCGAATCATGTTAGAGTATGAGTAAAGATGACTCCACCATCAATAACTTGCAAACCATTATTAATGAAAAAGCTCAAACCCATTATGCTACAAAAAGACATCCTTTAGGTAATAATGCAACTGCATTGGAAGAAAAGAAAAAGGCTATTGACACTCTGATTTCTGAGCAATTACAACCCAGATTATCTGTATTTGAAGAGAAATTGGAACAGCAACTAAGCCTGATACGCCTCACAAGCGAATTAGAGATAGTACGTCAAAATGAAACGCAGTATAGAAGCGAGCTGTTCAATAAGGAAACCGAAGAGACATCGGAACCCTCAAAGTACAACATTTATGAGGATTACGATTATGATATCATCCACGGTTTTGAAGAAAAGCTCAGGGGAATCTTGCAGGCATCTAAAATCGGCGGTGCTGCTTCTGCAAGGCTGAATATGGAAAACTTTGATATTGAAATTGGCGGTTTTAAGAAGTCCGTTTCAATGGGCGGAGGTTTCTGCGGAATACTGAACACATTCAACTCGGTCTTTATCATCTCAAAGAAATGTCCCTTATCTAAATTGAGAATTCCACGAACATTCTCAAATACAAAGCCGTCTGGCCTGATTGCCTTGACTATGCTGGCATAAGACTTAAATAGCCAGTTGCGCATATCTTCAGCGCCTCGCCGTGTATTCGCGGTCGAGAATCCTTGGCAAGGCGGTCCTCCAAGAACAAATAGAGGAAGGTTTGCAACGATGTGTAACGACCGCCCTTTGTATATAGTTCATTACTAAGAGCTACACGCCAGTCATTAATCTGAGACAGGAACAGAACATCAACCTGTTGAGTCTGCCCACCGGTGGCAGGAAAGTTCTCGTCCAAAAAAGAGTCAAATTTACCGGAGTATACAGTATCTCTCGAAATCAATCCCATGATCTCTTCGATCTTTTCCACATACTCAGTGTAATGATATAAACGGTACCTGGCTACAGCACATCCATCATCCTCATGGGCGATATGGCAGGCATCATAGATAGCAAGATATTCAAAGTTCGTAAGAACTGCCAGCCGGTGTTTTGCGTTCCATCCGTACTTTCTGGTTTGTATTGCGGGAACTACATCTCTGGCGATATCTACAGCTGGCTTCTTTGCTTCTACAAAGAATTTAGGTACACCTCTAAGAGTGATAGTATAATCGGGACGATCGGTACGGGTGGAGTAATTCTCCGCAATGACCTCTCGGTATTGAGGTGCCAATCCCTTTTCGTTTGCCACATCCCATCCCAATAGTTTCAACCGATGGAGATATTGTTCCGTCTGCCAATTTCAGCTCCACACAGGCGGTATTAATATTAAATTCACACGACAGGATTTTCATTGTCATTCCTCCTTAAATTCTTTGTGTAATTCTTCACCAGTTCACTGGCAGCCTTGCGGCGTTCTTCTGTGTACGGTAGTGTCAGTTTGAAACCGAACCGCCCCTTTTTCGCTTCAAAAGCACTTTTGACAGCAGAATCATCAAAAGAGCATTGCGCTCTCCGAGGGAGTATGCGGCTTCTGCGGAAGCCTCTGCCGTCTTTTTCGGCTTGCAGATACCCCACATCCTCAGAATACGGCGTGACCGTCAGCCTCTCCGCAACTGTATTTGCTTTAATACCGCCGCCCACAGTCAAAGAAAATTTTGAAAATCCTCTCTGCCTGCCATCTTCAAATCTGCGGATTTTTCGAGGGAGACGGGAGATACGGGGGACTGTGTCAGCCAAGCCTCCTTTCACTGATTCGGAATTTCAGAAATTTGACCGTAACATTTCGACAAAGCTGATGGGGAGGTCTATTTGAAAGTTGACTTGCGTAAAAACAAGGATGCTGCCCGTCTATATGAAATGCTCTGTTCTTGGCGGCAAGCTGCCGCTATTCTAAAAGTGGGTGAGATCACGCAGGAAGAATACGACTGTTGGCGTTACCGTTATCCCAAATCTGACAATACTCAGCGTTGGGCGAAAGTGCCTTCGCAGGAACTTAGCGATATGCTCGTCTAGGCTTTGAAAGACGAGGTAAAATAACCTCTCTACTTAACGCCATTTTTAAGCCGGTTTTAGCCCCCTGTTTTTCACAATTTTCTTGATGATTTACAAAAATTCACAAGAATACGAATATGAACGCAAAAAAAGAGCTAACTGACTTAATCAAAATCAGTTAGCTCTTTACTTATGAATCATGAAATTTTGTTGCCAAATCATTGCCACAACTTTGTAAAATTGCGACTTTTACGGCTCTACAGCCGGGAAAGTGCTCCTGCGAAATTATTCCCACTCAATGGTTGCAGGTGGCTTGGAGGTGATATCGTATACAATACGGTTGATCCCCTTAACCTCATTTACAATACGGACGGAAATACGGTCCAGCACCTCGTAAGGAATCCGTGCCCAGTCAGCGGTCATGAAGTCATCAGTGGTGACTGCCCGGAGAGCCAATATATAGTCATAAGTTCGGCCATCACCCATGACACCCACGCTGCGGGTGTTACTCAGGACGGCGAAATACTGGCTAAGGCACTTATCCTGCCCAGCCTTGGCAATTTCATCTCTGAAAATGAAATCGGCTTGCCTCAGCGTGTCAGCCTTCTCCTTGGTAATATCCCCAATGATGCGAATAGCCAGGCCGGGCCCGGGGAAGGGTTGTCGGGTGACCAGGTACTCTGGCAGACCCAGTTCACATCCAAGCTGACGCACCTCATCTTTGAATAAAAGGCGCAATGGCTCCACAATTTCTTTAAAATCTACAAAGTCGGGAAGTCCACCCACATTATGATGGCTTTTAATTACAGCGGCATCCCCTGCCCCAGACTCGATTACGTCAGGATAGATAGTACCCTGAACCAGATAATCAACCGCTCCAATCTTTTTGGCCTCCTCTTCAAACACCCGAATAAACTCTTCGCCGATTAGTTTACGCTTGCACTCAGGATCGGAGATACCGGCCAGCTTCGATAAAAATCTTTTCTCCACATCCACCCGGACAAAATGGATATCCCATTTTGAGAATGCCTTTTCCACCTCATCTCCCTCATTTAGACGCATAAGCCCGTGGTCTACAAACACACAGGTAAGTTGCTTGCCCACCGCCTCAGCCAGTAGGGCAGCGGCTACAGAGGAATCCACTCCCCCAGAGAGGGCTAGCAGCACCTTGCCATTGCCAATCTTCTCCCGCAGGGATACGATGGCTGTGCGGCAGTAATCCTCCATCGTCCAATCACCGTTTGCATGGCAAACCTCGTAGAGGAAATTACGAATCATGTCAACCCCGTGTTCCGTGTGGTTTACCTCAGGGTGAAATTGTACGCCATAGAACCCACGCTCCTCGTCAGCAATTGCTACATTAGGACAGTTAGCCGAATGGGCAGTAAGCGTAAATCCTTCTGGTACCTTTACCATGTAATCCCCATGGCTCATCCAAGAGATACCCTCCTGGGGCAGTCCCCGGAATAACTTACAGTCCGTATCATACCAAGTGGATGTCTTGCCATACTCTCGGGCGATATCAGTCTGGGCAGCAGTCACCTGACCACCTAGGATATGAGCCATAAGCTGACAGCCATAACAGATTCCTAACACTGGCACACCCAATTCAAACAACTCCGGATCCACCTTTGGAGAACCATCCTCATACACGCTGCTGGGACCCCCGGTAAAAATAAAGCCGATAGGGGACATAGCCTTGAGTTCGTTCAGAGGGGTTGTATAGGGCTTAACCTCACAGTAGACATTGCACTCGCGCACTCGCCGAGCAATCAACTGATTATACTGCCCGCCGAAATCCAAAACAATGACAGTCTGGTGAGACATGAGACGTCCTTCCTCTCTTAACAACATATTATTTACTACAGTCCGGCCCGCCTCACTCCACCCTGGTGAAGCCGCCACATTCTCAAAATTTTCTCATTTCTGTGGTATCCTAGGAACTGTGGTTCCTGTTTTTATTAGATTAGTGTAATATCAATAGGCCGCAAATCAGCGCTCCTTCCCTGTTCGCGTATCGTGAGCAGAGCACGGGCGGTATCAACAGCGGTGACACAGGGCACCGAGTGTTCTACAGCAGACCGGCGGATTTTAAAGCCATCTGTATCGTTTTTACGCCCCTTGGTAGGAGTATTGATTATCAGATCTATGGTGCCCCCGGAAATCATATCCAGGATATTGGGGTGCCCCTCAGACACACGGGCCACTCGCTTACAGGTCACACCAGCGGCATTGAGTACATCGCAGGTGCCTGAAGTAGCGTAAAGCTCAATCCCCATTTCCTCAAAGCCCCGGGCAATACCAATAATTTCTCCTTTATCCTCATCCTTCACGGTGACAATGACCCGTCCTCCTCGCTTAGGAGCCTTCATAGCAGCCCCCTTAAAGGCCTTCAGAAGTGCCTGGGGAAAAGATTCAGCAATACCCAGCACCTCCCCGGTAGACTTCATCTCTGGTCCAAGACCGGTATCTACATCGGTGAGTTTTTCAAAGGAAAATACCGGAAGCTTTACTGCATAATAATTTGCCTCCCGGTAAATCCCCGTACCATAGCCCAGATCCTTCAGCTTCTGCCCCAGCATCACCTTAGTTGCTAGATCGATAATAGGCACTCCTGTAACCTTTGAAATATAGGGAATCGTACGAGAGGAACGGGGATTAACCTCAATTACATACACCTGGTCATCATATAAAATAAATTGAATGTTAATTAAGCCAATCACCCCGATGGCCTTAGCCAGGCTGCGAGTATAGTCCAGGATAGTTTTTTTATGGTGATCCTCCACATGAATAGACGGATACACTGAGATAGAATCTCCGGAGTGGACACCCGCCCGCTCCACATGTTCCATAATGCCGGGGATCAGAATGTCTTCCCCATCAAACACGCCGTCTACCTCCACTTCAAGTCCCATAAGATACTTGTCAATGAGGATAGGATGCTCCTGAACGGTCTGATTAATAATCTTCATGAAGTCTTTGATATTTCGGTCATTGTAAGCAATTTCCATCCCTTGGCCGCCCAACACATAGGAAGGCCGTACCAGTACGGGGTAACCGATTTGGTGAGCGGCATCCAGAGCCTCCTGAGTGGTAAACACCGTCCGACCCTTGGCTCGGGGAATACCGCAGTCATTAAGGATAGCGTCAAATCGCTCCCGATCCTCGGCTGCGTCCACTCCATCGTAGGAGGTTCCTAGAATGGGAACACCCATCTTGGAGATTGCCTCAGCCAGCTTGATGGCGGTCTGCCCCCCAAACTGAACAACCACGCCCCACGGCTTCTCCTGCTCTATAACATTCTCTACATCCTCATCGGTAAGGGGTTCAAAGTAAAGCTTATCTGCCACGTCAAAATCAGTGGAAACAGTCTCTGGATTATTATTGATAATAATGGTTTCACAACCCATCCTTTTCAATGCCCAAACTGAATGAACCGAACAATAGTCAAACTCAATACCCTGACCAATGCGAATAGGGCCGGAGCCTAATACCAGCACTTTCCGCCTATCCGCCATTTCACTATGGGCTATACGCTTTCCTCTCCCCCCCCCAAATTCGGTAAGATTCCGATCGCTGGAGGCCGTA
>JAZQMD010000013.1:0-17595 GCA_045543215.1 Oscillospiraceae bacterium | reverse complement strand
CGGAGCAATATCCAGAATATCGCCAATAATGGTATCTTTAGTAATAGTACCCATAGATAAGTTACCTCCAATAAAATGGTAGATCGTTTATAATTATAACTCTAATTCTACCATTTTTCAAGGCCTATTTTCCTGAGAAATCAGTCTTGAAGAAATTTTTCCAGACGATCTAGCCCTTCCTTGATATTCTCTAGAGAGGTAGCGTACGACCAGCGGACAAAATTAGGCGCACCAAAGCCAGAGCAGGGTACCACGGCCACCAATCCCTCTTTAAGGAACACATCTGCAAAGACATCTCCATCGGTAATGGTCACCCCATGGATGGTCTTTCCAATCAACCGATCCAAATTCATCATGACGTAAAAAGCGCCCTCTGGTTTAATACAACCTACCCCAGGAATGGTGTTTATCCGCTCTACAATATAGTTTCGGCGTTCTTCAAAGGAAGCGCGCATGTCATCAATTTTGCTTTGAGGTCCAGACAGAGCATCCACTGCTGCCCACTGTGCAATAGAGCTTGGATTTCCGGTTGAGTGGCTTAAGTAGTTGCCCATAACCTTCGCTAAATGCTCATTGGAAGCAGCATAGCCAATGCGCCAACCAGTCATAGCATAGGACTTAGATACACCGTTAATCAGAATTGTACGCTTCTGCACCTCCTCCCCCAGAGATGCAAAGCTGGTGAATTTAGCTCCATCGTAGACCAGGCTGTAATAAATCTCATCAGCAATGACATAGATATCATGTTTTACACAAACTTCAGCGATCTGTCTTAACTCCGCCTCAGTATACATCATCCCGGTTGGGTTTGATGGGTTGTTAAGGATAAGAGCCTTTGTCTTAGGCGTAATAGCCGCCTCTAATTGATCCGCAGTCATTTTAAAGCCGCTCTTTTCCTTGGTCTGTACAATAACAGGTGTCCCCCCCACCATTTTAATCAGCTCGCAGTAACTGACCCAAAACGGAGCAGGAAGAACCACCTCATCACCATGGTTGACCATGCACCTCAGGGCAATATAAATATTATGCTTGGCGCCGCTGGAAGCAACGATTTGGGTAGGCTTGTAGTCCAGACCACAATCCTCTTTCAAGCGGATACAAGCAGCCTGGCGCAATTCCATGATTCCAGTAGAGGGGGTATATCGGGTTTTGTTGGCGCGGATAGCCGCAATACCTGCTTGCTTAATGTTGTCTGGGGTGTCAAAATCGGGTTCTCCTGCACCAAATCCAATGACATCGATGCCATCTGCCTTCATTTTTTTATATAGAGCGTCGATGGCCAGAGTAGTAGAGGCCTGGACAGCCTCAGCAATGTTTGACAACTCTCTCATGGATGCTTCTTCCTCCCTACGAATAAGTTTTTATGGCAACCTTGACACATTATATTCCCAGCCTTGCAAAAGTGCAAGCCAAACCTTAGAACGTCTTTTGATTTTGCACGTTTTACAATAGCTTCATGCAAAACGGCAAAACTTAAACATAAAACAAATCTTTGGTTTCGTTTTGTGAAATGGCTGCCCGAATCAATTCTCCCATACGTTGGGTGCCAATAAAAGGCTCTCCTTCTTTAGCCATATCCGCAGTACGCCATCCCTCCGCAAGAACTTGATCCACCGCCCTTTCAATGGCATCGGCCTCAGCTTTCAGTTGGAAAGAGTACCGAAACATCATAGCCGCCGACAAAATAGTAGCGATTGGATTAGCCTTGTCCTGTCCAGCGATATCAGGGGCGGAACCATGGATTGGTTCATACAGGGCAGGAGCCACATCTCCCATCGAAGCTGAAGGCAGCAGACCAATAGAACCGGTAATCATAGAGGCTTCATCCGAGAGGATATCCCCAAACATATTCTCGGTAACCACCACATCAAACTGACCTGGGTCACGAACAAGCTGCATGGCACAGTTATCCACCAGTACATCAGAATATTCCACGTCAGAATATTCTGATGCCAACCTGTGCATCACCGACCTCCATAAACGGGAAGTCTCCAGCACATTGGCCTTATCCACCGAGGCCACCCTTTTTCTGCGTAGCCTGGCCATTTCAAAGGCCCGGCGTCCAATACGCTCAATCTCCAACTCGGAATAGGCCATCAGATCCGTACATTCCACACCCCGGTCAGGTGTTTCATAGCGGTCCCGCTTGCCAAAATAGATGCCGCCAGTAAGCTCCCGCACCACAAGCAGATCAATACCGGCTTTAGCGGCCTCCCTCTTTAAGGGGCAGGCATCAATAAGGGCGGGGCGCAAAACCGCAGGCCGGAGATTTGCATATAATCCCAAGTCCTTTCGAATAGCAAGCAGAGCAGTCTCCGGACGCTCCTGGGCGGGCCGCCCGTCCCATTTTGGCCCCCCGACGGCCCCCAGAAGGACAGCATCGCAGGCCTTACACTGATCGGCCGTACCGTCCGGATAGGATTTACCAATCGCATCGGTTGCACATCCACCCATCAGCACTTCAACATATTCAAATGTATGGCTAAATTTTTCGCCAATAGCTTCTATGACTCCAACGGCCTGCTCCACTACCTCAGGACCAATTCCATCGCCGCGAATTAGAGCAATCTTCTTCATTTGGCCACCCCCCTGGCCTTCAGGGATCTCAGTAGCCCTCCATGACGGATGATACCGTTGACAAACTCAGGAAAAGGCTCTGCCTTCCAGGTCTTTCCATTTGTCTCATCGGTGATGATGCCCGTGGCAAAGTCTACGGACAACGTATCCCCTTTGGCAATGCCGTCTACCGCTTCTGGGCACTCCAAAATGGGAAAACCGATATTAATGGCATTACGGTAAAAAATGCGGGCAAAGCTCTTTGCAATCACACAATTTACTCCGCAGGCTTTGATTGCCAACGGAGCATGCTCCCGAGAAGAGCCGCATCCAAAGTTGGCTCCAGCTATGATGATATCCCCCTTCTCCACGGTAGTGGCAAAGTCCGGATCGATGTCCTCCATACAATGGGCAGCCAAGGATTTTTCATCAGGTGCATTAAGGTAGCGGGCAGGGATAATTACATCGGTATCTACATTGTCGCCATACTGGTAAACCTTCATTGAAATCTCTCCCTTCGGTTTATTAATCCCTGGGATCCGCTACACAGCCAGCCACCGCAGATGCAGCGGCCACGGCAGGGCTGGCCAGGATGATCATGGAACTGACAGGGCCCATACGTCCCACGAAATTACGGTTTGTTGTAGCAATGGCCCATTCGTTTTCAGCCAGCACGCCCATATGTCCTCCAAGGCAGGGGCCACAGGTGGGGGTGGAGACGGCACACCCCGCCTCAATAAAGGTAGAAACCAATCCCTGGGCCATAGCCTCCAGCATGATCTGCTGGGTAGCGGGGATGATAATACACCGTACCCCTTTGGCTACCTTTTTCCCTTTTAGGATGGCGGCAGCCTCCTGAAGATCCTTAAGACGTCCATTGGTGCATGAGCCAATCACCACCTGATGGATGGGAGTTCCAGCAGCCTGACCCACCGTTCTGGTATTAGATGGAAGATGGGGAAAAGAAACCGTAGGCTGGAGGGACGACAGGTCTATGACCACTTCCTTTGTATACTGAGCATCCGGATCAGCCTCAAAAGAGGTAAAGTCCCTGCTCACTCTTCCCTTGAGATAGGCCAAGGTTTTATCATCCACAGGGAAAATTCCATTTTTGGCGCCTGCCTCAATCGCCATGTTGCAGATTGTGAAACGGTCATCTATCTCAAGGGAGGATACCCCTTCTCCAGTAAATTCCAGGGATTGATATAAAGCTCCATCCACCCCAATCTGTCCGATAAGATGGAGAATTACATCCTTTCCTGAAACATACTGATCCAGCTTGCCTGTTAAAGTAACCTTGATGGCAGATGGCACTTTAAACCAAGACAAGCCAGTGGCCATACCCGCAGCCATATCGGTAGACCCAACACCGGTAGAAAAAGCCCCAAGAGCACCATAAGTACAGGTATGGGAGTCAGCCCCTATAATAACCTCCCCAGGTGCGGCCAGCCCCTTCTCCGGAATAAGCGCATGCTCTACCCCCATATCCCCCACGTCATAGAAATGGGTAATCTGAAAGCGATCTGCAAACTGACGGGCAGAAGCGCACAGCTGAGCGGCCTTAATATCCTTACATGGGGTATAGTGATCCAGGACAATGGCAATCTTCTCTGAATTAAAAACCTGGGTAAGCCCAGCCTTATTAAATTCTGTGATGGCGACAGGGGTAGTAATATCATTGCCCAGTACCAGGTCCAGTCTACCTTCAATAAGTTGTCCTGCAGCTACGCTATCAAGACCAGCGCTGCGGGCCAAAATCTTTTGGGTCATAGTCATACCCATGGGAAACTCCCTCCTTTTTATTTTTATTTTATTATGGCAGAGGGATTGTAAAAAGAATGTAGCCTGTGTTACAATTAACAAAAAGATACGAGGGATGTCGCTAATATGGATATTTGGAATACTTTGGCCGAGGGGCAGCAGCCCAAGCTGTATCATGCGGGTCAGCTTATCTACCTCCAGGGCAGTAACCCCGATCAATTTTATTATCTCCTTAGCGGCTCGGCCAGAAGTTACATCAGCTCCCCCGATGGAAATGAGCGGGTACTTACCATCCATCAGGCGGGCGATATCTTGGGCGAAGCCTCCTTTTTCGACCGCTGTCCTAGAGTATCCTCTGCCGCTGCAGTTACCGACTGTACTCTGGTGTCGGTGGATCAGGGCCGCTTGGACATCATTTTCCAAAACCATCCGGAGCTGGCCTTTCCCATGCTCCAATACCTTGCCAGAACAGTCCGACTACTCTCTACTCATGTGGACAACATGTCTTTTTTAAACGCGGATCAGCGTATCGCTCGTTACCTCCTCTCCCTCCCCAGTCAGGACAAAACCATTCGCTGTACCCATGAGGAACTTGGTGCTGCAGTTGGGGTAAGCCGAGTAACCGTGAGCCGGGTACTTGGCCAATGGAGCCGTTGCGGGCTGGTGGAAACCAAGTACGGCGCCCTTTCCTTGCGCGACAGAGGGCAACTTGCTGCTCTGGCCTATGCAAAGCAATAATTTTTTGGAACTTTTTTCATCCTTTCCCGTCAAAACAACAGAAACGTTTTAACCAAGCTTCGCAAGATCCAAAAGACACAGAAGGGATGGATACCATGAAACAAAAAGCTTTGCTTGTCGCCTTTCTCCTCCTTTTGAGCTTAACGTTGACTGCCTGTAGCACTTCCTCCGACGGTAGTGCCTCTACCGAGAATGCCACAGCGGACATGAGTGCACCTCAATCCTCCGTCGCACCACAGGAGATGAAAACGGAAGAATTTTCTCTAACACAGTCATCTAGCCAGTCTCTAGGCGGGTCCATTTACAATGCAGAAAATGCAAAAATTATCCGTACTGCATCACTTTATCTTCAAACTACGGAATTTGACGCTGCCGCAAGTGCCCTTGACCGTCTGGTCCTCCAGCAGGGCGGCTATTTTGAACGCTCTTCAGTAAGCGGTGGCAGTTACTACAACAGTACCTCCAATCGGCACGGCTACTACACGATCCGCATTCCTAAGGACAATTTTGAGCCCTTCCTCTCTTCTGTAAGCAATGTGGCCCACATTGTTGACCGCTCCGTTGAGAGCCAGGATGTAGGGGAATCCTACTACGATGCACAATTGCGCCTTGCCACCTTAAAGACAAAGCATGATCGACTGCTTGCCCTTCTGGAGCAGGCCGACCTTATGGAGGATGTCATCTCCCTGGAATCTGCCCTATCCGATGTGGAATTTGAAATCCAGCAGCACACCTCCACTCTGGATCGTTACGATGCACTCATCGATTTTTCTACCATCAAAATTGAGCTTCAGGAGGTGACTCGAGTTACCCAAAGTTCGGATCAAACAGCCGGCCTGAGCATTCGCTTAGTCGATGCGTTCTCCAAAGGATGGCTATCCTTCTGCGACGGATTGAGTAATCTGGTCGTGTGGATTGCTTATCATTTTGTGGGTTGTATTTTGTTCGCCGCCGGTTTGATTGCTGCATCCATAGTGACTAAAAAGAAAATCCTTTCATTTAAAAACAAAAACAGATTTTAAAAACCCCGCTCGATGATGGTGAGGATGAAAGCAAAGGAACTGGTCGCCCTATTTGAGGCGGCCAGTTCCTTTATTTTTTATAGAATAATACAGATTAAACCGCCGCTGCCCTCGTTGATAATGCGTTGGAGCGTCTCACGCAGCTTCCCTCTTGCCTCCTCAGGCATCCGTTTGAGTTTAGCGTTCAAGTCCTCCGCCACCAAATCATGGAAAGACTTTCCAAATATATTAGATTCCCAGATCCGCCCGGTATCCCCTTCAAACTCCTGGAGCAGGTAATCCACCATCTCCTCCGACTGCTTCTCGGTGCCCATAATGGGGGATACCTCCGTACGAATGTCTGCCCGGATCATATGGATCGACGGAGCGCTTGCTTTCAGCCGTACACCGTATCGTCCTCCATGCTTGACAATTTCCGGCTCATCCAGACTCATCTGCTCAGGTGCCGGAGCTACAATACCGTATCCTGATTCCTCTACTTCTTTAAGGGCAGCTGCCACCCGGTCATAGGATTGCTTCATCTCTGCCAGCCCCGTAAGCAGAGAAAGCAGATCTCCATCATTTCCAATATCAAAGCCAGTGCGTTGGGCAATTGTGCTATAAAACAGGGCTCTGGGTAAATCAATGCGCACCTCAGCCACACCAGCTCCCATATTTACAGAAGCCAACCGGGCCTCGCTTACATGCTCCCCATCGCCCAGGGCAGCCACCGCTCCTTCTACATCCCGAATACGACGCATTCCCACTGTTTCGGTACGAAGGGAGGAAAACAGAGCACTTTTAATCGGGTGATCAAAGGGCAGAGCGTCAACCCAAGCAGGGAGATACACGTCCAGCTCCCGCAGAGGGAACTCGTAGAGTACCCCACGGATGATATCCGTAACTGCCTCCTCATCCAGGGTCAGGCAGTTGACCGCTAAGCACATAACATCATATTTTTCTGCAATATCATCCCGAATGGTCTGGGCCCTCTCTGAGCGTGGATAAGCTGAATTGAGCAAGACCACGAATGGCTTACCAAGTTCCTTCAGTTCGCTAATAACCCGCTCCTCAGCTTCCAGATAATCCTCCCGGGGAATTTCAGAGATGGTTCCATCGGTGGTGACCACTACGCCGATGGTGGAGTGCTCTGCCACAACCTTGCGAGTACCCAGTTCGGCAGCCTGGGCCATAGGGATTTCATGGTCAAACCAGGGGGTCGTGACCATGCGGGGCAGTTCCCCCTCCACCTGACCTGTGGCGCCTGGTACCATGTATCCAACACAGTCGATGAGCCGAACGGAGAACGTAGCCCCCCCTTGGGTCGTGATCTCCACCGCCTCTTCAGGAACAAATTTGGGTTCGGCCGTCATAATGGTACGGCCTGATCCGCTCTGGGGTAATTCATCCCTGGCACGGTCCCGGCGGTAGGCGTTTTCCATATTGGGAAGGACCAGAGTCTCCATAAAACGCTTAATGAAGGTTGATTTTCCTGTGCGCACCGGCCCTACCACACCGATATAGATATCCCCATCAGTCCGGCGGGCAATGTCTTCGTACAAGTTAAGCTGTTCCATATCTGTCCCCTCCCTTAACGGCTCCGGGGGATGAGCAGCAGCATCCCAGCAGGGGCCAATTCCTGTTCCAATTCGTTTGCAGCCATGATATCACTGATGGTGGATCCACAGGACTTTGCAATATCCCAAAGCTCTTCTCCTTCGCCCACCATACGCAGGACAACAGAGGGCCGCTCAGCTTCTCCTGCCGGAATGGGCAGCTCACGTACACCACCCACACAGGGACATGGGACGTTTTGGGTTACCAGGAAGGAAAACTCAAGCTCAAAGCGCACCTCCAGTCCACCCGTAACAGGGACGGCTGTCAGTCCGCCTGCATCAGAACAACGGCATAGGACATGGCAATCCTCTCCCGCAGCCACCTGGCTACCCACTGGAATGGGATAGGTTACAGAACAAAGGGCATCATCCTCACTAATGAAGAGAATGGTCACGCTGGTCTCGACTCGGAAGCCTGCACCTCCATCTTCTTTGTTTCGGCTCAGGCGGCCCATGGACAGGGTACAGTCTACCACAGTTTTAGCCAGGATACCACACTCACAGAACTGGCGCACACTCTCCCGGCGCGACTCCTCCCCTAACAAACGATCCACGGAAAAGTTCTCCTGTTCCACTTCCAGGGGGCAATGAGTACAATACAAATCAGATAAGAGTGTAATCTGTTGTTTTTCCCATACTGTTGCCTGGGCTAATAACTCCATCGTCACCGCCACTGCCCCTGGATCACCGGCCTGGAGAGTACATTCCAGGCCGGTGACCACAGGCTCCACCGTCACATCACACTCCTCTCCCGCGCCATTTACTTCCATGATCTGGGAGTACGGAAGTTGAAAGCGGTGGGAAAAGACCGTCCCCCCTTCAGCCCGACATAAAACGGTGAGTTCTGCCTCTCCTTTTAAAACGATTTTACTCCCAATCATCTTGGCCTCTAAATTGCGAACACCTACCTTGGCGCGTAAAAGCTCCTCGGCCCGGGGTCTGGAAGCAGATAGATTGAGTACATCAGAAAATGTGAATGCTTTTTCAGGTGATGCACAGACCAAATAAGCCTCCTGCCGAGTCAGCTTCTGCTGGATGCCCCCTTCTGTGCATCCACAGGCCACACCGGTGCAAGGGTTCTTCTCACTGGGTGAGTATACCCGTAGGCTGACAGCCAACTCTCCACGCAGGAGAACCTTTCGTGGATTAAGTGCCCGAGCATCGATCCCGCATATCCTGGGCACAGCTATAACGCTACAACCACTATGCAAAGCAGGATCGTCCACCGTACAAGTGAAAGGAAGGCTTATGTCCATATGTCTGGGACCATCCTCCCCATCAGGGATATAGAGCACCGATGCACGGATGATCCCAGTCACCCGAAGGCTTCCCGCTGAAAAATCCCGTGCGGTAAGACAAACCTGTCCATCCGTGTCCACGATGCGCAGCATATCTGGGCAGGCATCGGGGACGATGCTCTCCAGGGTTTCTTCCTGAACCACCGTTCGCTCCAACACCATTTGAAATCCATTGAGACAGGTCCTCTGCAATTCCAATTCCATAAGCGTCCTCTCTCCTTGCATGAAGTTCTATTCTGGATAGGACACTATATGTACAAGTTGCCTCCGCTATGTCACTTCATTCGAAAAATCGTTTTTAAAAATCCGCACAGTAGTTTAGGGGATTTGACTACTACGATCTGCATAAAATAGCCTCCTTTCCCATACTGGTCTGTACCAGTATACGGGACAGGAGGCTATTTGGTTCTTATTCCCATTGCTTAATCTGACTAACCTGTTCATACAGACGGATATAGCTTGCATGACGGGATGGATGGATGTTTCCTTCTTCCATAGCCTTTCTCACCGCACACCCCTTTTCCTTTACATGGGAACAACCCACAAAACGGCATTGTCCCAAATAGGGTTTGAACTCGCGGAAGGTGGATTCAAGTCCTTCCTTTTTCCGCAACTCCATACGCTCGGTATCAAAAGAAGAAAAGCCGGGTGTATCTGCTACAATAGCCCCGCAGTCCAGACGCAGCAACTCCACATGCCGAGTGGTATGACACCCACGTCCCAGTCGCTGACTTACCTGCCCCACCTGGAGCTTGAAACCAGGCTGAAGCGCATTGAGAATGCTGGATTTTCCAACACCACTATTCCCTGTAAAAGCAGATACCTTCCCAGTGATAGTCTCCTTCAGCCTGTCTAGTCCATTCCCCGTTTCCGCACTCAATCGCAGGGTTGTAAAGCCTGCAGCAGTATAAATCTCCAACAAATCATCAGCGGGGGCTAAGTCACACTTATTGATACAAATAATTGGTTCACAATTTCGCCCCTCCGCAATGGAAGCCATCCGATCAATCAGAAAGGGGTCGGTGGCGGGGATAGCCTCAGAGACTACGATTACCATTTGATGGATATTTGCCACCGCAGGACGATGAAATTCATTGGTTCTGGGATAAATATCATCCACAATCCCCTGCCCATTTTCCAGGGACGTGACAGAAACCCGATCCCCCACCAAGGGGGTTATTTTCTGGTGTCGAAATTTTCCTCGAGCACGGCAGGCAATAGTCTTACCACCGCCGACATCTACATAGTAAAAACCACTGAGTGCTTTCAGGATTATTCCATCCATCTCCTTATCTCCTATGAGGAAAAATCTACAGTATCCGTGCGTACCCATGCACCATTTACATAATAGGAGACTTCCTGGCTTCCCGACATTGCTACCGGGCAACTCCACATTCCAATGGCAGTATCCACTTGACCATCCATGACCACCGTATTGCCTACTACCACCTTGAGATGGATAGTGCCAGAATATCCGGACAGATTAAAGTTAATATCCTTAATAGGTACTACCACTGGAAGGCCTTCAGAAGAGTCAGGACTCTCCTGTGCATCATCATTGGGAGGTATTCCGCTGCCCGGGATCTGCGGATTGGCACTACCCAGGCTGATCTGAAGATTGACCGTACTGCCAACAGGAACCTCTGTTGATGCTTTGATGCTTTGAAGAACCACCAACCCAGCCTCCACCGTCTCGGAGTGAATCTCATTCACATCTCCAACCTCCAAATCAAAACTCCGTAGAGCCTCGACAGCTTCCTCCAAAGTCATACCCTCTACCGTAGGAACCGTACAGGTTTCCACCTTCGGCCCCTGGCTGATAACAATTGAAACTTTATCCCCAGGCTTACAGATGGTCCCCTCAATGGGAGTAGAGCGAATTACATAGCCCTCGTTGACTGTATCGGAGGCCTCATAGGTTTGATCTACTGTAAAGCCCATTTCATCCTGGAGAAGCTTTAGGGCCTGACGTTGGTCCCAATTGATGATATTTGGCATACGCAACTCATCTGCCTCATCTTTGGTATTAATACTGATGGTAATGGTTTGGTTCCCATCTTTCACCGTAGTTCCGGCAACCGGGGATTGTCTAACCACCTCTCCCAGTTCATAATTCTCATCGTAGGAGGGTTCACCCTCAAGAATCTGAAAATCCTTCATAACCGATGAGTCTGCCAAAATCTCAGATATTGTCATTCCCAACAGATTTGGGACTTCATAGGTCACCGGTTGAGTAAATAAAGGATTAAAAAAGGAATTCCAAAGAAAAACAAACACGCCAATAATAAAAAGCAGGATTACACTTAAAGCCGCTAAAGTTGGTGCAACGCTCTGTCGGCGCTCCTCATACTCCTGCTCAATCTCGGGTTTGGTACGCTGTTTCCTCCGGCGATGGATACTATCATCGCTTTCTGCCCGAATTTGGGATGTAGAGACTACCTGAGTTGGTTCACTCACCTCTTCTCCTTGAAAATCGGTTGGAATATACTCAAAACTAATATTGGGATTTTTCCGAAATTCCTCTAAATCAGCCAACATATTGTCAGCAGAAGCATAACGCTGCTCCACATTCGGAGCCATAGCCTTTAAAATAATGGCCTCCAGAGCCTCTGGAATATCAGGGTTTAGTTCCCTGGGAGGGATGGGAATGGAATTTATATGCTGAATTGCTACGGAAACTGGTGTTTCCCCCTCAAAAGGTAAACGCCCGGTTATCATTTCGTAAAGCACCACGCCGGCGGAATAGATATCTGCTCTTCCGTCAATACGGCTTCCCCTGGCCTGTTCTGGCGAAATGTAGTGAACTGACCCTAGAGCCTCCTGGGTAAGCGTGGACTGTCCGGCACCGACCAGGCGAGCAATACCAAAATCAGCAACCTTAATACTGCCGTCCCGCAGTACCATTATATTATGAGGCTTGATATCCCGATGTATGATCCCCCGACTGTGGGCATGACCCAGAGCCTTAATAATTTGGATTGTAAAGTGAAGCGACTCACGCCAATTTAAAGGGACTCCGCGCTTATACATGTATTGCTTAAGGGTAATTCCATCCAAAAGCTCCATAACAATATAGTCCAAATCCTGCGACCTGGATACATCATAAACAGCCATAATGTTGGGATGGGAGAGCATTGCCACCGCCTGAGATTCATCGTGAAAGCGCCGTCGAAATTCTGCGTCATTGGCCAAGTCTGGTTTTAATATTTTCACTGCTACCAGCCGGTTGAGACGATGGCACCTTGCTTTGTAGACAACTGCCATTCCACCCTTGCCAATCCGTTCCAGCAGCTCATATCGGTTGTCAAGCAATTTACCTATGTATTGATCCATGGTAAATTTCATCCTTCCTGACTTAAAGCTGCATTAAAACAGCAGTCACGTTATCCGGCGCGCCCCTGGACAGGGCAATATCCAGCAAACGCTGGCAACAGCTAGAGGAGGAACCTCCATGAATAATCTCGTAGAGCAGCTCATGGTCGGTGAGCACATTGCTCAGACCATCAGAACAGAGTAGCACAAAGCTTCCTTCCTCTCGCGCTACTTGATATAGATCGGACTCCACTTTTTCTTCTACCCCCAAAGCGCGGGTTATCAAGTTTCTACGGGGATGATGCCTGGCCTCTTCCGGGGTAATATCCCCCCGGACCACCAAATCCTCTACCAGAGAGTGATCCCGCGTCACCCGTGTAATCCCCTCTTCATTGGCCAAGTAGCAGCGACTATCTCCCACATTTATCACAGATATCTGAAAAGCATCGGCCACCGCAGCCACAATGGTAGTACCCATGCCGTGACAGTCTTCATCCTCCAGAGAGCGACGATAGACTTGGTTGTTAGCCAGCTCTACTGCCTGGGACAGTACTGTCTTTGGGTCGGCAGCCTCATCTTGAGAAAAACCATCCCTTAATGCGCCGGAAAATGTATCCAAAGCCAGCTGACTGGCCACATTGCCCGCCAGAGCGCCACCCATTCCATCACACACAGCGCCCACCCCTCCAACGCCATCCAAAAGAAAGGTAATATAGGCATCCTGATTCTCTTTTCGTACCGAACCTCGGTCGGTGATACCCCAAAGCTGCATACAGACCGATCCTTTCAGTCAAAACTTTTCTCTCTAATCGCCTTCCGGCGCAGCTGCCCACAGGAGGCATCGATATCGCTTCCCAACCGGCGGCGCACTGTAACTGCAATCCCGTGGGATTCCAGGCGCTTTTGAAATTCCTTGACCCTGGAGCTTGGCTTCAATGAAGATTCCTCCACATTATTAAGCGGAATAAGGTTAACGTGGCTGGACTGCCCTCGCAACAGGTCGGCCAACCGATCTGCCTGCTTATCCGAGTCGTTGACACCTTCAATCATAGCATATTCGTAGGAAATACGCCGTCCGGTGATTTGAAAATAGCGGCGACAGGCATCCATCAGCCTATCCACCCCCACACTTTTATTAACCGGCATCAAACAAGATCTGGTCTTATCATCCGGCGCATGGAGGGAAACACTTAATGTTAATTGTAACCCAAGTCCCGCCAATTTGTCAATTTTTTTAACCAGACCGCAGGTTGAAAGAGAGATATGGCGCATTCCAATATTTAATCCGTCTGGATGGTTGACCAGCGTAAGAAACCGAATCACATTGTCCCAGTTATCTAAAGGTTCTCCAATTCCCATCATAACAATATTGGAAATGGGCAGTCCAGAATCAAGCTGGGTAAACAGCACCTGATCCAGAATTTCCGATGGGGCCAAATCCCGCACTTTACCTCCCAGGGTTGAGGCACAAAAGGCACACCCCATACGGCAACCCACCTGGCAGGATACACAAACAGTATTCCCATGACGATATCGCATCAAAACGGTCTCAATACAATTTCCATCTCGAAGTCGCCACAGATACTTTATGGTTCCATCCTGTGCCGATTCCTGCTTGCGTTCCACCGTAGGTACCGTGATAAAGCAAGTCTGGTTCAGCTTAGCCCTCAGCTCTTTTGAGAGGTTAGTCATCTCATCAAAACAGACCACGCCCCGGTGGAGCCATTTGAAAATCTGCTTTGCGCGAAAAGCCGGTTGGCCAAGCTCCCCCATCAGCTCACAAAGTTCCTCCAAAGTCATAGATTTCAGGTCGGTCATCGTTTCCTCCTAAGCTTGGCGATAAAAAAGCCGTCTGTTGAATGGATGTGAGGCCATAGCGTAATCATCCCATCTGTGTGTCCAATCGGGCCTGGCAACGCGAAAGCCTCCAGCACAAACTCCTGATGCATAGATAAAAAATCTTGTATGTTTTCCTCATTTTCCTCCCTACGAAGGGTACAAGTAGAGTAGAGCAGCGTTCCACCCGGTCTTACGTAATGGCTGACATGATCTAAAATAGCTCGTTGAACCTGAGGCAGGCCCTCCAACGCTCCTGGCTTCTTAAATCGGATGTCCGGCTTCTTCCGGATAATACCAAGCCCAGAGCAGGGGACATCGGCCAAAACCACATCAAAGCTTCTCTCCCACTGGGAAACAAAAATCCTGGCGTTTTGCTCTATGGGAGAAATGCAAGTAAGCCCCAGACGATCCAGCCCCGCCCGAATCAGCTTAATTTTGTGGGGATGAATGTCGCAGGATACAATCTCTCCTCTATTCTCCATGGCAATTGCCGCGGCAAAGGACTTCCCTCCAGGCGCGGCGCAGCAATCCAGCACCCTGTCCCCCGGACGAAGTCCCGCACTTTCTACCGCCAGGCGGGAAGCGGCATCCTGAATATAAAACATACCCTTTCGATAAGCCGACAGTCGCTCCAAGTCCCCCGCCCCCGAAAGAAAGAAACAGTTTGATAGCCAAGGATGAATGGATACGGACACGCCCTCTGCCTCCAGCTCCTCGATTACCTCCTCAATACTGGCCCGAACGCAATTTACCTGCGCTACGGTAGGAATCGGTTCATTATCTACTTCCAGCAGAGATCTGGTTTCCTCCTCACCCAGTAAAGCAATCCATTCTTCTACCAGCCAAAGGGGGTGGCTATACCGAAGAGAGAGGGTTTTTGCCTTAGTTGCACCCTCAATAGGGGGTAGATCCTCTCCTGCCCGCAAAAAGGCGCGCAAAACAGCGTTGACTAGTCCTGGGGCCCTGGGATTACGACTATACTTCCGAGCAATGGATACTGATTGATCTACCGCCGCACTGGGCGGGATCTTGTCCATCATTAATAATTGATATAATGCAATGCGAAGACATGCACGTATCTTTGCTTCCAGTTTCTCCAGTTTAATTTTAGAAAAATGACTTAAATAAAAATCCAGAAGAAGTTGATTTTGAAGCACACCAAAGCACAACCGGGTTGCCAAAGCTGCATCTCTCCGCTCCAACCCGGCCTGATTTAACATTTTTTTCAGGTGTCCGTCGGACCAGGCCCCCTGTTTTTCACAGGCAGCCAAGGTGAAAACGGCCACTTCCCGAGCGCTGGTCACAACGACGCCCCCTTTTTATCCCATTGAGTCTACCTGAATTGGGTGTCCCAGCAAAAAAGCCGTGACTTCCATACGTTTTTTCCCATCTGGCTGAATTTCCTTCAGCTCTAACACAGTCCCTCTGCCACAGGCAATTTTCAATCCCCTTTTATCTGCCTGAATAATGGACCCAGGCATCTTTTCCGTAATCTCTGGTACAACAACGCTGCGCCATACCTTACAGCGCACGGTATCTAACTGGGCTACTGCCATTGGCCAGGGGACTAATCCCCGTACTTGATTATGAAGCTCTTCAGCGCTCTTATTCCAATCCATGGGAGACAGTTCCCGGGAAAGCATAGGGGCCAGTGTAGCCTGACTTTCATTCTGTGGAATCCTTACAGCCACCCCACAGGAGATTTGCTCAACTGCCTTCAGGAGAAGGCTAGCCCCCAGTCCAGAAAGGCGATTATAGAGCTCCTGCGCTGTCTCATTCGGTCCGATTGGTGTAGCTTCCTGTAAAATGATATCCCCAGCGTCCAGTTCCTTAGCCATATGCATGATAGTCACCCCAGTTTCCCGCTCTCCATTCAGGATGGCCCAATGAATGGGAGCAGCACCCCTGTAAGCTGGCAATAGAGAGGAATGGACATTAATGCACCCTTTGGCAGGATAGTCTAGAACTTCCTCAGGCAGGATACGCCCATAGGCTGCCACCACAATAAGCTCAGGTCCCAACATCTTTATCTGGCTTATAGCCTCTCCATCCCGCAGCTTCGAGGGCTGAAACACGGGAATATTCTGAGTTAAGGCATATTCCTTTACCGGAGGCGGCTGAAGCTTCATACCTCGGTTTTTCGGTTTATCCGGCTGAGAAAATACACCGCATACCTGATGCCCCCCCTCCACTAATGCCCTTAGGGATGGTACTGCAAACTCTGGCGTACCCATAAATAGAATTTTCATTCCTTCTGTTCTCCAGCCTCTTCCAATGCGTCCAACTCCTCCAGTGTATACAGCTTTCCCTCCACCCGCTTGGTGAAAAGCTTCCCATCTAGATGCTCTAATTCGTGACAAAAGCAGCGCGCTACAATTCCTGTTCCAGAAACTTCAAAGTAGTTTCCGTTGCGGTCCTGAGCCCGTACCGTGGCCTGTTCCGGCCGTTTTACCACCCCATACCTCCCAGGGACACTGAGGCAACCCTCCAGACCGTCCTGCTCCCCTTCCTGGCTGATCATCACAGGGTTAACCAGTTCCAGCATTTCACCATTCTCGTCTATCACAATAACCACTCTGCGCAAAATCCCCACCTGTGGGGCTGCCAAACCGGCCCCACAGGCCTCTGTCAGGGTATCTTTCAAATCATCAAGCAAATCATGCAGCCTCTGGTCAAATTTCTCTACCGGACGACTAACCTTATTTAAAGTCGGATCTCCATCCACCAAAATCTTGCGTATCGCCATAGTCAATTCCTCCAACCTTCAATTTTGTGGGTCAATATCTGCAAAAACCGTAACACCTCGGTTTTCCTTATCCTTCTGGGCGGCCCGTACCAAGTTCGCCACCAAGGCCCGTGCCCCTCTGTCATGCGGCCCGGAGAGGATAAGTCGATAGCGATACCGATTGTTCACCTTGGCCACAGGTGCTGGGGCTGGTCCTAACAAATAAAATTCCTTTTTATCAAGCCCATGGCACCCAAAGGCCTGTTGAAACGCCTCCTTCAGGCGTAGGCAACTGAATAACACACGCTCCTCCTCTAATCCTGCTGCGGTAATCTGGTACAGATGGCAGAAAGGCGGATAACCACGTAGCCGCCGGAGCTGAATCTCCTGCTCATAGAAACTATCATAATCCTGGCGGGCGGCGCAGCAGATCACATCATTTTCAGGCGTCCAGGTCTGGATCACAGCCCGTCCCAGCTTACTCCCTCGTCCCGCCCGGCCTACCACTTGAGTTAGAAGAGAAAAGGTGCGCTCCCCTGCCCGGTAGTCATCCAAATAAAGGGACAAGTCAGCGGCAATTACCCCCACCAGGGTAACATTTTCAAAATCCAATCCCTTTGCCACCATTTGGGTCCCTAAAAGAATGGGGATACGATCTGTCTGAAAACGGGTAAGCAGCTTTTCATGGCTGTGGGTGGCGGTAATGGTATCCGTATCCATACGAAGGACTTCCGTTCCCGGAAAAAGCT
>JAZQMD010000012.1:0-2304 GCA_045543215.1 Oscillospiraceae bacterium | reverse complement strand
GTACCGCAATCTCTCCGACTCGGGTATTGACCGTATCAAAAAGCCCCGTGAGGTTGCCCATGATGCCCTCAATCAGAATTTCTTTTAGCCAGTCCGTCAGCCAGTCGGTGAGAATACCCATAAGCGAACCTTAGAACAGAGAGGACAGCAGGGGGATCAGGGTGGTGCCCAGCACGATAATGCCGCCGCCAGCCATGAGCTGCTTCATGCCCTGGGACTTGGCACCGGGGTTATCGGAGCCGTAGCCCTCCCGCAGGTTCACAACGCCCCAAACGCCAAGGCCAGCGCCGAGAGCAATAACAAGGGTCTGCAAAGTGTTGATTGCGGAAGCGAAAAACTGCATATGTACTCCTTTTCTCCGGGTACATTGACCCGGCCACGAAAAAAGCCGCCCATACAGGCGGCTACAAAAATCTTACTTATGAAATATGGTATACGAATGGGAGGGAGGTGCTCGCGCTTTTGGCATAAATCCTCCTTAAAATGTAGTGATTTTTCCCCGCAGTTTCTTGCCTGCTATTCGTTTACATTGCCTCTTGTTGCCTTACTCTATGTCCAGTCTTGATGGCTATGTGTAGATTGTAGGCAACTCGGAACAGGGACATAGGAAATATATTTCTGTCTCCGTTCCTTGTTATACGAATTTACAAGCAACTATTTTTCTGTTATACTCTAGCCAGATTAAAAAATTACGGAGGAAAAATTTGTGATGATTAAACTGAACTTAAAACGCAACGAGAGTCGTTTCAAGAATGTAGAGATCGATCTGTTGTCTACGTTTCATACCAATGCGACAGGCAAATCAAACAAAGCATTTAGGTTTGCCAAGGTGGACAGTAATTTCGCTGCGTTTCTCCCCCACCTAAAAGACGGTGCCGTGAAGTTGTATCTGTACTATGCCGTTGTTGCGAACAACGAAACAGGCGAATCGTGGTACAGCATAGACACCATCAGCAAAAAGCTTGGAGCCACGGAGCGAAGTGTGGGAAACTGGAACAATCAACTGGAAGACTTGGGCCTTATTTTCAGAACAAGTACGGGTAAAAAAAGCAAGGCAACCTTTGTGCTTCCCTTAACAGGATTCGCTGTAAAAATGAATCTCCAGCAGATAGAGCAAGTCCTCGATGAGCTAAACCTGTATGAACCCAGTATGTATACAAGGGTTTTCGGGCAGGTTCAGTCATTGACAAAACTCTATATCAAAAATGAGGCTGCTGATTCGTTTAACGAGGTGCTGTGTGTTCATCTAAGAAAAGTAAACTCCGCAGGCTCTGTTGAGCTTAATACCGTCGATACCTATATATACAACACATCCGCCGTAGCCAATGAGGATACAGTCCAAAAACTATCCGGGTTTGAGGGAGAGGAAAAGGTTGCTATTATCGACGGTGAAAAGGAAATTACCCTCGGCAAAAAAACGTTAAAATCTTTCAAGTGCTTTTTCATCAATGAGCCTTCTAAGATTGATGACACCACTGTTTATGACATTATGGGCCAGCTTACAGATGATGTAGATCTCTCTGACTTGCCCAGCATTTCCATCTAATATCAAGGAGGTACAAATGATTGAAAGCAATCTGATTCTAGCGTTATTCCTTATGCTGGCTATCCTAACAACACTAAAGAAGTGATCTCAAGGCTGGACTTACCAATTTGCACCTGATAAGTCCAGCTTGTTTTTTGAATCCGCTCTCGGCAGCTATACAAAAGCGTCGGGATCGTCAAGGTCATCGTAATTGAGGATGTCCTCGTCCTCGTATACGAGCACCTCATCCGGCACAGACACTTCATGCACCTCACATACCTCATTCAGACCGGGCCGCCTGTTGCGGTTAATCAGCCTGTCGAGGTCAAAGGCGTTTTTCTTATCGGCCTCAGCCGTGTGCTTGAAATTGGGGTGTTGCTTTAGGTCATACTTGCGGGAATAGAACGGGGGCAGGCCCCGGAGCTGCAAGATGCACCGATCTCCGGGCATGGTAGCAAGCTCGCTGGGGGTCATAAGCTCCCGGCCCAGCCGCTGGGTGTTTTGGCTATAACTTTCCGACTGGCCTCTTGTGCGGCCATCCGTCTGCATGGATATGGTGGACTTGCCCAGCCAGTTTTCGGATATTTCCTTGATGGTGGATGCCTCACGGCCACCGAGGAAAACCACACTGTCCATGTTACCGAGGATTGTTTCAGCGTGCTTATCGTAGATGGCCTTACACTGCGCCAACTGCTGATAGAACAGGCACAGGCTCACCTCACGGGAGCGAATGACGGCCACCAGCTTTTCCAGCCCCGGCACTTGGCCCGTATTGGCCG
>JAZQMD010000011.1:0-7266 GCA_045543215.1 Oscillospiraceae bacterium | reverse complement strand
ATCCAGCCTTACATCGACGCTATGCACAGCAATTACGATACTGTGATCCAAGCTCTGGGAGGTTCCTGAAATGCCCCATCACAGTCTTGACGATGCCGCCTGTCAAAATGCCTGCTGCCTAAAAATATCAAACCTAGGGGTCAGCGCAGGAGAAACCTCCATCCTGCATCATGTAAACCTGCACATCCACTGTGGACAGATCGTCGCCCTGATTGGGCCTAATGGGGCAGGTAAGTCCACCCTGTTCAAGGCTATTTTAGGTCAGCTTCCCTACACGGGATGCATTGACTTTGAAACTGCCGGCGGCAACCGTACCCGTCCCTTGGTTGGCTATGTACCTCAAAGTCCCAGCTTCGATCCTGGTGACCCGTTGAGTGTGCTTGATCTGTTTGCCTCTGCCATTGCCCGCTGGCCGGTATTCCTCCCCATTCCCAGGCATCTGCGGCAGCGGATATGCACCTGTCTGGATCGGGTTCACGGGAAGTCTCTCATTGACAAGCGAGTGGGGTCCCTGTCCGGAGGGGAGCTTCAGCGGGTGCTGCTGGCCATGGCACTGGAACCACTGCCCCATATCCTCATTCTGGACGAACCGCTGTCCGGAGTAGATGTAGGGGGAGAAAAGCAGCTATTGGAGATGCTGGACGAAGTACGATCCACCTTTGATCTGTCTATCCTTTTATCCACTCACGACTTTACTACTCTGGGGCAATTTGCCGACCGGGTAGTCTTGCTCAAGGAAACTGTACTCAAGATGGGGACGGCAGAGCAGATTCTCTCCTCCCCGGAATTCCAGTCAGTTTTCCACCTATCCTTCGGAAAGGGGACCCCTTAATGGAACTATG
Source organism: Oscillospiraceae bacterium (assembly GCA_045543215.1). GTDB lineage: Bacteria > Bacillota > Clostridia > Oscillospirales > Oscillospiraceae > DXYV01. Next base: position 6,424 of record JAZQMD010000011.1, on the reverse strand, counting down.
GTATTCCCTGCTCTCCCTTCTCCCCTTTGAATGGGCTGCAGCGGACTCCTTCTTTTTTATGAAAAACGCCCTATTAGCCGTGTTAGTAATTTCACCCCTGTTCGGCCTACTCTCTACCATGGTAGTCTCTAACCGTATGTCCTTTTTCTCTGATGCGCTGGGCCACTCTGCTTTCACTGGCATCGCCATCGGGGCGCTGTGTGGCTTTGCCGACCCTATGTGGATGGCAGTCCTGTTTGCCGTGGCCTTCTCCCTTCTGTTCACCTTGGTACAGCGCAAAAGCGGCATGACCAGCGATACGGTCATTGGGGTATTCTCCTCCACCGCTGTTGCCCTTGGGATTTTTATCGCCACCATGCATGGAGGTTCCTTTACCAAGTTTAACTCCTACCTTATCGGCGACATTCTCAGCGTGGAGCCTTCTAAGATCGGCCTGCTCGCCCTTATCTTACTGCTGGTTCTTCTGCTGTGGCTATTAGGCTTCAATCGCCTGCTCCTTTCCTCCATCCACCCTTCCCTGGCAGACAGCCGGGGCATCCAAGTGCTTTGGCTCAAGGGAGTTTTTTCCGCTGCTGTGGCAGTGGTCGTTACCGTTACGATGGCCTGGGTTGGCCTTTTAGTCATCAATTCTCTGCTCGTTCTCCCCGCTGCCGCTGGGCGCAACCTGGCAGGCAATATGCGGCAGTATCATCTTCTCTCTATCCTGGGCGCCCTGGTCTGTGGCATAGCAGGTCTGTTTACCTCTTACTACATTGGCTCTTCCACCGGTGCGTGCATCACCCTGTTCCTGGCCGTCTTCTTCACCGTCGCCTTCTGCCTGCGGCATTCATATAGATGAGCCTATGAAAAAACTTGCCGTTGGTATCCTAGCCCATGTAGACTCGGGCAAAACCACACTGTCTGAAGCCTTGCTCTACCTTACCGGACAACTACGCAAACTGGGTCGGGTGGATCATCAAGACGCCTTTTTAGACAACTTTGACTTGGAGCGGGAGCGTGGAATCACTATTTTCTCTAAGCAGGCGCTTCTTCCCCTGGAGGGGAGTGAAATTACCCTTCTGGATACTCCTGGACATATAGACTTCTCTGCCGAAACCGAACGGACCCTACAGATACTGGACTACGCTATTTTAGTAATCAGCGCAACCGACGGGGTTCAGGGCCATACCCGTACCCTCTGGCGACTTCTGGAGCGCTATGCCATACCCACTTTTTTATTCATTAACAAGATGGACCTTCCCAATGCAGGCCGTCAGGCCCTTCTAGAAAAGTTGACGGCCCATCTGGACGACGGCTTGGTGGACTTTGGCCTTACCGACGATCCCTTCTACGAGGAGGTCGCCACCTGTGGGGAGGAGGCTCTTAATGTTTATCTGGAGACTGGGAGCATCCCGGAAACAGAGCTGATCAATCTCATTACCCAGAGGAAACTCTTTCCCTGTTTTTTTGGCTCCGCCCTTAAAATAGACGGGGTCGCCGAACTGTGCAAGTGCCTTGTACGTTACACACGTCAGCCCCAATATTCAGAGCAGTTTGCCGCCAAAGTCTATAAGGTCACCCGGGATCCTCATGGCAACCGCCTGAGTTGGATGAAGATCACCGGCGGTGCTCTGAAAGTGAAGGATGTACTCACTAACCGCCGAGCTGGACTTTCCACTGAGGGAGTCTGGGAAGAAAAGGTCGATCAGATCCGCCTCTATTCTGGATCCAAATTCACCACCGCCGACCATGTTACAGCAGGAAGTGTGTGTGCCGTGACCGGACTTACCCGCACATCCCCCGGTATGGGGCTCGGAGGGGAGCCAGATTCCGTTCCTCCCATTCTCTCCCCCGTTCTCACCTATCATCTGCTCCTACCGGCCGAGGTAGCCCCCCACATCGCCCTTCCAAAGCTAGCTCAGCTGGAGGAAGAAGATCCTCAGCTCCACGTTCTATGGGAAGAGAGCACTCAGCAAATCCACCTCCAGCTTATGGGTGAGGTTCAGCTTGAGGTACTCCAGCGACTCATCCACGACCGCTTCGGTTGGGAGGTGAAATTCGGTGAGGGCGCCATCGTCTACCGGGAGACTATTACCTCTGCCTCGGTGGGGATGGGGCACTTCGAACCCCTTCGCCACTATGCGGAAGTGCATCTTCTGCTAGAACCAGGGCAACGAGGCTCCGGCCTCCAATTTAACAGCCTATGCGGGGATGATATTCTGGATCGCAACTGGCAAAGACTGATTTTAACTCATCTGGAAGAAAAAATACACCGGGGGGTACTCACCGGCTCCCCCCTCACCGATGTTCGTATCTCCCTTATCGCCGGCCGCGCTCATCCTAAGCACACTGAGGGAGGTGACTTCCGCCAGGCCACCTACCGGGCAGTACGCCAAGGCTTAATGCGTGCGCAGAGTGTCTTACTGGAGCCATGGTATCAGTTCCGTCTGGAACTTCCTACCTCCTGTATAGGTCGGGCTATGACCGATTTGCAACGAATGAATGGGAGCATCGACCTCCAAGAAAGCATGGGAGAGGAAACTGTGCTCTCCGGTTCGGCTCCAGTGAGCCAGTTGCGGGATTATGCCCCACAAGTTGCCGCTTACAGCAAGGGACAAGGCAGGCTGTTTTGCACCCTTAAGGGCTACGATCTCTGCCACAACCAGCAAGAGGTGGTAGATGCCATGGGCTATCACCCTGATCGGGATTTGGAAAATCCTGCAGACTCGGTATTCTGCTCCCATGGGGCCGGAGTGGTGGTCAAATGGGATGAGGCCCCCGCCCACATGCATGTTGACAGTGGCCTTCAACTGGGACAAAAGCCCTCTGTAGTCCCTCCCCGATCTACTGCCTCCCGCCGGCCCACTGGCCCAGTAAGCGGCCCGGAGCTGGATCGGGAGCTCCAGGCTATTTTTGAGCGGACGTACGGCCCTATTAAACATCCCGGCCCCCGGCCCATGGAGAGCCCAAAGCACAATCCTGAACAGCGGCGCACAGAGCAGTCTGCCGCTGCCTTACGACAACAAGGACCAGAATACCTGCTGGTGGACGGCTACAACATCATTTTTGCCTGGGAGGATTTAAAGACTCTGGCTCGGGATAGCCTGGACTTCGCCCGGCGGCAGTTGATGGATATTTTATGCAATTACCAGGGCTGGCGTAAATGCCAGATCATTTTGGTGTTCGATGCCTATAAGGTTCCTCACGGAACGGGAGAGGTGGAGCAGTACCACAATATCCATGTGGTATATACCAAGGAGGCAGAAACTGCAGATGCCTATATTGAAAAAGCCACCTTTCAACTGAGCAAGAACCATAAGGTTACCGTGGCCACCTCAGACAGCATCGAGCAACTCATCATTCTGGGTCACGGAGCCCTACGCATCTCTGCCCGCACATTCCGCCAAGAGGTGGATCAGGCCCGCCGCCAGATGGAGAGCATGCTGGCCGGGCACAATAAAAAGGAAAAATCTTTTAACGTAAAAAACGCTCTGGAGGATGCAGGCTGGAAATAAAAAGGAGACTGTGTTTGCAGCACAGTCTCCTTTTTATATATTCATTCCAATTCTCTCTGGTTCCGCACCACCAGGCATTTATCCTTCCAGCGCCCGCTATGCCACCTCCACAGAAACAGGGCCGCCCGCAGACACTCGTCAGCCGCCATAGCCCCCCAAATACCAGCCAACCCCAGATCCAATACAAACGTCAGGATCACGCCCCCGCCTACGGCGGTAATCCAGGCTGAGGTCACACAAATAAGAATGGGAAAGCGTATATCGCCACAGGCCTGGAGAGAGCGGCACATAACAATGTTCACCGCCCGGCCCAATTCCAGGGGAATTTCAATAAGCATAATGGTCTTACACAACCCCAATACTTGAGGATCGGAGGTAAATATAGCGTAAAAAGACTCGGCAAACACCCACAGCAGAGTGGATACAGCAGCGGAAATACTCACCGCACGCACCAAAGTGGACCTTACCTGGCGGTCAATTTCCTCTACCTCTCCCGCCCCCATAAACTGGGCCACCACCACCTGGGTTGCCTGGGCAATGGCGGAAGCAAAGGTATATGAGAGCATGGCAAACATATTAGCATAAGCCCTGGTAGTGACCACAAACAAAGCCAAACGGTTGGTAAGGGACTGGATGGTAATCTGAGACAGATTATAGGACATTGATTCCCCACCGGTGGGCAAGCCAATCCTCAATAAGGTTCGTAATTGCCAAATAGGAAAAGGCCGCAGATAGGCCAGAGAAACCATAGGCCCAAATCTCCTACGGAAGAGCAAAGCAATGGCAGTCACCCCCAACACACGGCTTAAATTACTGGACACCGCCGCCCCTACCGCCCCCAGGGCAGGCAGACCGAAGGCCCCGTTGATAAATAAAGCATTGCCCGCAATATTCATAAAGTTAACCGCCACTGAAATGGCCATAGTCTCCTTCATCATTTTATTACTACGAAAAAAGGCGGTATAGCTCAGGTAGATTGCCTGAAGCGCCATCCCTGGTGCAATTACCCGGGTATAATCACATGTGGCCTGAAAAATTTCCTCCGGCACACCCATAGCCCTGTAGATGGGGTCACACAGAAAAATCAGCAGCAGCATTATTATCCCGCCAAATAGAGCGTTTGCTAGTAGCGCTATGGTATAGGTTTCACCCAATTCTTCAGTGGCCTTGGCCCCAATATGCTGGGCGATCAAGATCATAGCCGCCGTACACACCACCGAAAAGACAATGATAAGCAAGTTTGTAATCTGGTTGGCATTTCCAATGGCCCCCACCAAATTGGAATCATACCAGCCGACCATAATTTGATCGGCATTCCCCACCAGCATTTGAAGTACCAACTCGATAAAAATAGGCCAGGTAAGACGCAGAATACCACTTCCATGTCTACTTTTCATAAATTCACCTAAAATCTATTTAAAGTTATGCTCTGTTTATAAAAGCTTGTCCTTCTTTCAGCTCCATCCCACTTTTGATACCTTATTATAGTCCATCCTTAAAAAAAATCAAGCGATCAAAGAAAATGGAGGCAAGGTCAAGGCCCCGCCCCCATCAATTTTCCGGTAAGTACAATCATCGATTGCCGTTAAACTCGTCATAAAACCGGTTATGAATCACCTGCACCGCCCGATCTGCATCATCCAAGTCCACCAAAACTGATACCTTAATCTCGCTGGTGGAAATCATATTAATGTTAATCCCCGCAGAAAACAGAGCCTCAAACATGGTAGCTGCTACACCGGGGTTGTTGATCATCCCCGCCCCTACAATGGATACCTTAGCGATATGATCCGACACATCAATGTGGTCAAAATTAATAGAGTCCTTGTTATCCTCCAAAATTTTTCTTGCCAAATCCATGTCGCTTTTATTGACCGTAAAACTGATATCTTTACTCTCATCCCGACCGATAGACTGGAGGATAATGTCCACGTTCACGCTACCCCGGGCCAACAAGGAAAAAATTTTAAAGGCAATGCCTGGGGCATCCTCCAAGCCCACCAGGGCCAGGCGGGCAATATTCTTATCGCGGGCAACACCGCTGATATGGGACTTTTCCATGTTTTTGACAACCTCCTTAACTTTCGTTCCGGGCTTGCCCGAAAAGCTGGAGAGAACCTCCAGGTTGACATTATAACGCTTTGCCATTTCCACCGAACGGTTATGGAGCACCTGGGCACCCAGGGTAGCCAGCTCCAGCATCTCGTCGTAAGTAATTTCCTCCAGCTTCTGAGCCCCGGACACCAACCTGGGATCAGCGGTATACACCCCGTCCACATCGGTGTAGATCTGGCACAGACCGGCGTGGAGGGCTGCCGCCAAAGCCACAGCAGATGTATCTGATCCTCCCCGTCCCAAGGTCGTAATGTCATCATATTTATTCAGGCCCTGGAAACCGGTAACGATGACAATATTTTTCTTGTCCAGCTCAGCCATCACCCGCTCAGTCTCCACCTTCTTGATACGGGCGTTGCCGTAGGTAGAATTGGTGCGAAAGCCCGACTGCCATCCTGTCAAGGAGATCACAGGGTAGCCCATAGCCTCAATTGCCATAGCACACAGGGAACAAGAAATCTGTTCTCCGGTGGACAGTAGCATATCCATCTCCCGCTTGGAGGCCTTTGGATTAATCTCTGTAGCCTTCTCGATTAAATCGTCGGTGGTATCCCCCTGGGCAGAGAGTACTGCCACCACGCTATGTCCCTTTCGATAAGTCTCTGTGATAATACGAGCCACGTTGCGTACCCGATCTGCATCCGCCACAGAAGTTCCGCCAAATTTCTGTAAAATCAGTCCCATATTCTAAAATCATTCCTTCCGGTATGAGTTTCCCTTACCCCGCTTCTACACTTTCCCATTGTATGCAGTCTATAGGCATGGCGTCAATCTAACACCCGCATAACCGACAAGGTATTTACCCCAGTCAGTTT
>JAZQMD010000010.1:0-7593 GCA_045543215.1 Oscillospiraceae bacterium | reverse complement strand
TGATAGCAGGTCCGCAGGGTTCTCCGCTTTCTTTCCAGCCTCCCGGCAAATGATGCTCATGTAGTCGTCCAACGCGGCCTGGGCTGCCGCCCTGGACTGGGGTTCCTGGACCACCAGGGCCAGATGGTCAGCCTCTGCCGGAGTTAGCTGGCCGTCCAGAGCAGCCAGAGTCACCGGCTTGTCCTCCCTCCACCGTTTCCGTAATTCCTCAAAAACCCTGCCCAGCAAGGGAGAAGAGAACTGCTCCCCCATAAGCCCGTCCAGCTGCTGGAAATATTCTCCGTCCAGCAGGATAATGCGCAAAAGTCCCTCTTCTGCCCGGGCAGAGCGTAGGTTTGTGTAGCGCAGTTCCCGTCCCTTAGGCTGGAGTTGCTGTGCAGGAGTCAAATCCTTACGTTCCTGCCTCTTTTTCGCCTCCCATAAACGCCGCTTGCGCAGCCGATCCACCTCCTGGAGCATGGCTTCCCGGGAAATTCGGGCCTCACCCGCAGCCCGTCCGGCATAGATCTCACGCTCAACCGGGCTGTGGAAAGAGGCAATTAGTGCAGCGGCCTCCTGAAGGTAATCCGACCTCTGCTCATCCACATCTAGGTCGTACTTGGCTTTGACCATCCTCATGCGGTACTCCACTGAATTTTCACTATGGTTCATCAGCCCCTCAAAGGCCTCCGGCCCCTGATTTTTAATAAAATCATCCGCATCCTGCTTCACCAGTTCGCCCCCTTCTCCCCGGCATCTGGGCAGTTGAAGCACCTTAACGGAGAAATCCGTATTCTTGAGCAGACCCAAAGCTCGCTGAGTAGCCTCCATCCCGGCGGCATCGTTGTCGTAGCAGAGCACCAATTCTTTGGTATATTTAGCCAAAATTCCCATGTGCTCCTCCGTAAGGGCGGTACCCATGGTAGCAATAGCATTATCAAACCCTGCCTGGTGGAGGGTAATTACATCTATATTACCCTCCACCAAGATTAAGTTATTCCTTTTTGTATTTTTTGCATAATTTAATCCGTACAAGATCGACCTCTTTTTAAAAATAAAGGTCTCAGGGCTGTTCAAATACTTTGGAGTGGAATCATCCATTACTCGACTGGTAAAACCAATCACATCCCCACGTACGTCAATAACCGGGAGCATCAAGCGGTTACGGAACTTGTCATACACACCGCCATTTTTCCCCGCCACTGCCAGGCCTGCGTCCAGCAAATCCCGCTTTTCATAGCCTTTATCCACCATCGCTTTGGTCAAGGTATCCCATGCGTCGCTGGCTGCGCCTAACCCAAACCGGGCGGAAAACTTGGGAGAAATGTCCCGCTTTCGGATATAAGCAGCCACCCGTTCCCCCTCAGAACTTTTCAGATTTTCTCGGTAAAACCGGGCAGCCTCTTTATTCAAAGCTAAGATATGCTCCTTACGGTGTCTCCATTCTCCTGACCTCGTATTCTCCTCAGGCACCTCCATCCCTGCCTGACCAGCCAACTTGCGCACCGCATCCGGAAAGGGGAGGTTTTCCATCTCCATAACAAAACGGTACACCCCGCCTCCTTTGTTGCAGCCAAAACAGTGAAAAATCTGCTTGTCCGGCGAAACCGAGAAGGATGGAGTCTTCTCATGATGAAAAGGGCATAGGCCCCAGTAATTCCCTCCCTTTTTTGCAAGGGGGAGGTACTGACTTACTACATCCACAATATCGGTGCGGGCACTAAGTTGCTCAATAAAGGCTTCCGGGATGGACATCCCCGCACCTCCATTCTAGCCAGTTTTTAAAAAATTTATTTCATTTATCCATAGACTTCCTCCTTAAGAAAGCCTATTTTTCACTTATACCGGATAAAATATCTCGGCCAACCCCTCTATTTGACCCCCCACGCCATGGGAATAAAGTTATTAGCGTAGCATTCCACCGCGTATTTGTCCGTCATCCCTGCGATATAGTCGCACACAGCCCGCTCGGCACCCTCCCGGATCAAAATATCCTGATACTCCGGGGCCAGTTTATCGGTGTTCTTCATATAGTAGTCGAACAAAGCGCGAATCATATCCTGAGCCTTGCCCTCCTCTCCCTTTGCCACAGGGTTGTGATAAACTGAGGCAAACATGAAGGCCCTTAGCTCGGCCATGGCCTTACCCACCTCCTCCGACTGGCGGATCAGCTCCCCCTCCCCACTGGCATCAATCACATCAGCCACCAGGGTGTTGATCCGCTCCCCGTTGGTATAGCCCAGTATCTGAGAAAGATGGACAGGGATATCGGTAGGATAGATGATGCCTCCCCGCATGGCATCGTCAATATCATGATTTATGTAGGCAATCTTATCAGCCAATCGGACCAGTTGGCCCTCCAGAGTATCAGCGACCGAACCTGCAGTATGACATAGAATTCCGTTGCGCACCTCTACCGTCAGGTTAAGCCCTTCCCCGTCGTTTTCCAACCGCTCCACCACCCGCAGAGACTGCTCATAATGTCGGAATCCACTAGGCATAATTTCATTAAGCACCCGTTCCCCGGCGTGACCAAAAGGTGTGTGGCCCAGGTCGTGGCCCAGAGCGGCAGCCTCTGCCAGATCCTCATTTAGCTGCAGACCACGGGCCATGGTACGCGCAATGCGACAGACCTCCAAAGTATGGGTCATGCGGGTGCGGTAATGATCCCCCTCCGGCCGGAGGAAAACCTGAGTCTTATGCTTAAGCCGCCGGAAAGCCTTGCTGTGTACGATGCGGTCGATGTCCCGCTGGAACTCTGTTCTGATGGAGCAGGGTGCATCGGGTCGCTCCCTACCCTTGCTCCGGGCAGAGAGGCAGGCTCTGGGAGACAGGCTCTTTACCTCAATCTGCTCTGTACGTTCTCGTATGGTCAAGCGCATATCCTCCTTTCATTCGTATCATTTATTTACTTATACTTTACCACTGGAAAAAAACCTTCTTTTCTAAAAAAGTTTTTTATTTTTTGTTCAAACTTACAATTCATCTAAAAAATTAAACGCTCATATGTGTTAAAATAACAATAATGTCGCACCATTCAGCCTAATACTTCCAAGGCACGGCTTGAAATGACTCCCCCACTACCGATGGTGAACAGCTCCCGGCAGTAAGTTCAGTCAGCCGTGAGAAGAAAAGCTCTTGCGTCCCCTCAGGTAGCAGAGCATGCAGGGACACCTGGTCAGCATATTCCACCTCTCCCAGCGCCCCACCAACCGCCTCTATCTCCAATTTCATTCGCTCAAACAAAGAGTAAGGACAGTCCAACGCTACTTCTACCCATCGACGCACCACCGAGATCCCTGCCAAGTCCAGAGCAGCCTTGGCCCCCTGGGTATAGGCCCGCACCAGACCCCCGGCTCCCAGCAGCACCCCACCGAAATAACGGGTAACAACACAGCACACGTTCCAAATCCCCTCCCGCTGGAACACGTTGAGCATGGGCTGGCCAGCGGTGCCCTGAGGCTCCCCATCATCAGAATACCGCTCCACGCCCCCCTCTTTCAGCCGGTAGCACCAGCAGTTATGTCGGGCGTCGTGGTATTTCTTTCTCATTTCCTCGATCCAGACTCTGGCCTCCTCCTCAGAGAGCGCTGGCCACAGGTGGCTGATGAAGCGGGAGCGCTTTTCCACCAGCTCGCTCTGGGCGGCCTTGGTAGGGACTAGATACTCTGTCATGCCTCCTCCTCCCAGGTTTCCTTGGGAGGGGTCCAGCCGGAAACCACATATCCCCTCAATCGTCCCAACAGTCTAGGCGCACACACAGCGGTGACGGCGATTGTCTCTCCATACTCTACCCGCTCAACCTTCGCCTCCCGGTACAGCCCGTCGATCAATCCTCCCTTGTCATAGGGAATGGCCAACTCCACTCGGAAACTACCGCTATCCAGCCGGGCAGCAATCTTTTCCATCAACTCCTCCAACCCAGCTCCAGTGCGGGCCGACACAGACACGATATCCTCCCCATGAGGCAAAACATCCCCCAAAAGCCTATCACATTTATTAAACACTTCTAACCGTGGAGTTGTGGCCGCCCCCAGCTCACCAATTAAAGCCTCCACCACCTGGGCCTGCTCCCGCCAGGCTGGATTGGACGCATCAATCACATGGACCAGCAGGTCAGCAAAAGATAACTCCTCCAAAGTAGCCTTGAATGCATCGATGAGGTGATGGGGCAGTTTGGAGATAAAACCTACCGTGTCCGAGATGAGTACGGTACAGGTATCGGACACCGCCAGGGTTCTGGTCGTGGTATCCAGGGTGTCAAACAGCCGGTTGTTTGCAGGAATATCCGCCCCGGTTAGTTTATTGAGCAAAGTTGATTTACCGGCATTGGTATAACCCACGATAGCCACCACAGGCACCTCGTTTTTGATCCGCTTCACCCGCTGCGTGGCCCGTATCCGGCGCACCTGTTTCAACTCCTCCTCCAACTTGGAGATTTTCCGGCGGATATGCCGTCGGTCAGTCTCCAACTGAGTCTCTCCAGGCCCGCGGGTACCGATGGGGGAGCGTCCACCGCTGGCGGTCTGGCGCACCAGGTGGGTCCACATACCGGTGAGTCGGGGAAGCAAATACTTATACTGTGCCAGCTCTACCTGAAGCCGACCTTCAGCCGTACGGGCCCGTTTAGCAAAGATGTCCAGGATAAGACCCGCCCGATCCATAACCTGTACGCCCAACTCCTCGGTAAGCACCCGTTGCTGGGAGGGAGAGAGAGGATTGTCAAAAATAACAAGATCGGCCCCGGTATTACGGGCCAGTTCCTTTACTTCTGCCACCTTACCCTCTCCCAAAAAGGTATGGGGATCGGGAGAATCCTTGCGCTGGAGGACCATCCCCAGGCACTCACCTCCCGCCGTTTCCAGCAGGGCCGCCAGCTCCTCCAAGGAGTCATCCCCGGCATTTTCCTCCCGGGACAAGGCGGGGGAACTCAGCCCCGCCAAAACCGCCCGGTTAATTTTAATCTCTTGCAGTTCCTGTTCCATAAAACCTCACTTAAGCCGCCTATAGGCGGCGATATCATTTCTTTTGTAGCGCCTGGATTACCTCTCCGATATAAAAGATGTGGTGATCTCTCTTTGGATACCACTTATCATCACATTCCCTGTCCAGGAAAAACTCCGGCTTGATGGTGTCCCGGTATAGCTTGCGGCAGACCAGCACCAGGCTAGCCTCCTCAAAATAAGGCGCTCCACAGTCCGACTGAGCCACGGTAAAGCCGCATTCTCTCACCTTATCAATCTCTTTGCCGCTTTTGGTCCCGCACACAGAGAGGGCCTTACGGTACTCCTTTCCATAAAAGGACAGGGTGAAACACTCCTCTGCGTCTACAAACTCCCTCGTATACCGCTGTGGACGGATATAAGCCATGGCCACGTTCTTCCCCCACAGTACACCCAGCCCACCCCAACTGGCGGTCATAGTGTTGCATTTTTCCCCGTTCCCGGCGGTGATAAGCAGCCAATCATCCCCGATGATGGAAAATGGATTGATATCCAGGTCCTTTACATCTACATTTTGAAGCATAATGAACTCCTCCTTCCAGACATCTGTCACTATTCTATGCCGATAAAGTGGCAATAAGCCCCCATCAAAGAATATGCGAAAAAAGCCCATGTCGCAAGACATGGGCTTTTAAAGAACGACACAGGTGCCCGGTAGGATCAACATTACTTGTCCAAACCGAACTTTTTGTTAAAGCGGCTCACACGGCCACCGGTATCCACCAGCTTTTGCTTGCCGGTAAAAAAGGGGTGACACTTGGAGCAGCTCTCCACCTTAATGTCTTTCTTGGTCGAGCCAGTCTCGATCACGTTGCCACAGGCGCACTTGATGGTGGTCTGCTCGTAATTGGGATGGATGCTTTCCTTCATGGGTGATTCACCTCTTTCTTCCTGGTTCTTACGCACATTTTATTCAAATGCATCGATTATGATAGCACGTCTCCAAACAAATTGCAAGCTTTTTTCAAATCTTAGAGGGATTTTTTCATCATCAGACCTCGATCCCCCGGCCCAGACGGAAAAACCACAACACCCGCCGGTCAACCTTCCGGCCCAAAACCTGGCTCAGTGCCACGCTGTACGCCTCCATCTGGGGTGCGTATCCGGCACAACGTGCCTCCACCGTGTCCTCGGTAACGGCATCTGTCTTAAAATCCACCACGGTAATTCCATCCCCATCTTCAAACCAGCAATCCACCACCCCCTGAAGCAGTATTTCTTCACCCGGTTCCCCGTTGGGGTAGTAATCAGACGCAGGAACCAGCAGGGAAAATTTAAACTCCCGCTCCACCCTGGACGCTGCCGACAAGCGGCGTCCCAAACCGCTCTGGAAAAAGCCGGAGATTTGTCCTGGCTCCACCGCCCCTTTCTGGGCCGGAGTGAGGAAGAGATATTTCTCCAGCCGTTCAAGTTCCTCCTTCACCCCCTCCTCCGTGACCGCCTTGGCGTAGTCGATAAATTGCATGGCCTGATGCAGCGCAGTACCCCGCTGGGCCGGGGTAAGTCCCAGTTCCTCTTGTGTAAAGCGGGGGCGGGAAAGAGGGACGGATGGGGAACGAGGGAGGTTCGCCTCCTGCGCCACTTCCTCGTCTCGCAATCGCCCTTTAAGCTGGGTTGCGGTAAGCTTGGATGGCATATTCACACTGTCGGCATGAGGATACGTCCACGAGAGCAGCTTTACTAAATCCGGGTCGGCCCGGTCGGGGACAGTTTCCTCTCCCACCTCTATTTGAACGTTAGAAAGAGGCTTTTCATAATCTGCCCCATTCATAACCTGGACCTCCCAAGGATATCCTTCCGTGGCGCAGGGGGCGGGCGGCTCCTCAGTCAAGCTCCGCAGGGCACCGGCATCGGGACGACACAGGGCCGGCATCAGTACCCATCCCGCCGGGGAGCGGCAGGCCTCTAATGCCCGAGGATGGACAGGACACCCTGCCTGACTGGCCAGAGGAGAGAGTTGATCCATCCGACCGTTTACCGTAGTAAACAGGATGAGCTTTTGCTCCGCCCGAGTCATAGCCACATAGAGCAGGCGCAGTTCTTCTGCCCGGCTCTCCTTCTTCAGTGCCAGGGCCAATGCTTCCCGGGGAATGGTGGTGTAGCGTAACATACGGGTCCGGTCAGTACGCTTTGGTCCCAGGCCCAGCTTTGAGTGGAAGAGAATGGAGGCTCGCAGATCTGAATCGTTGAATTGACGGTCCAAGCCACACAGGAGAACCACCGGGAACTCCAGTCCCTTAGAGCGGTGGATGCTCATAATACGCACGCCCCCCTGCTCCTCCCGGGTGACAGTAAGGGGCTTCCTGTTCTCCACCATTCTGGCAATATGGGTAAGAAAGCTGTACAATCCCTTGTGGCCACCCCGCTCAAAACATCGAGCTGCGTCATATAAGGCCATGAGGTTGGCCCGACGGCGCACCCCACCATCCATAGCGCCAAACACAGCAGGCAGGTTGACCCGTCCATATAACTCCCAGATAAGCTGGTGGCTGCTCATCTCCCCCGACAGCCCCCGCAACTCTTGTAAAAGCTCCAGAAAGCGAATACAATCTTCCTCTCCCCGCTCGGCAGCGGCAGTCAGGGTGCAATAGATATCCCCCCCCCGTGTCTC
>JAZQMD010000009.1:0-8208 GCA_045543215.1 Oscillospiraceae bacterium | reverse complement strand
CCGGCGCACGATCCGTGCCGCTTCCTCGTCCACCACAATTTGATTTTTCTCTGTGGGATGCATCTTATAACCAAACATGGGCTTTCCGCCGATGAACAACCCCTTACGCTGCTTATCTCGCTTGACACTCTTGATTTTCTTCGAAATATCTTTGGCGTACATATCGTTCATGATGGCACGAAATGGTGTAATATCATTGGCAGTAGATTCTACTCCGGTGTCAATACCATCCAGCAAAGAAATATACCGCACCCGCTTTTCCGGGAAGTAACGCTCCATATAGTGACCGGTCATGATATAATCTCGGCCCAGTCGGCTCAGGTCTTTGGTAATGACCATATTGACCTTCTTAGCTTCAATATCGCCAATCATACGCTGGAAATCGGGTCTGTCAAAGCTGGTACCGCTCCAACCATCATCAATATAGGTATCGTACACGGAAAGTCTATGCTGACGGACAAACTCATTGAGAAGAGATTCCTGGTTCATAACGCTTTCAGATGGTCCCTGGTTTTCATCCTCCTTTGATAGTCTAATGTATAATGCCACATGATAATCCATGGGGTTACCTATTTCCAAGTACATAGTTGTCCTCCTGAAATAAGGGACCATTCATCATGGCTATAATACATGATGATTTGATGTAAGTGCAAGTTTTTCGAGTTCTCTGAGCAAAAATCCCCGAAAAGCCGCTAAAAAGAGTTCACCCAAATCAGGGCCATCTTCTGTGTAGTGGCAAACGATAACTAATTCAGTTTGTTTCATCATGTACCTCCTTGCTTATATCAGACTATGATCATAAAGTCAGAAATTTTCTTATTAAATTACAAAAACACACCTTTTTATGAAGATGTGCTTTTACAATTCAGCATATAAAGAGCATCATGAACTTTGTTTTTATTTCCATATCGTTTATAGATGACTTAAAAATGGTAATACGGACAGCGGCTGGCAACCGCTCATGGGAGCTTAATCCCCGGCCCATGCTGATGGGTGCGCCGCGCAATGCCTTTGGAGCGTTCAACGCGGAAGTCTCTTTAATTGTCATATATGTATGTAGTTATTTTATAAACGTCTATGACGATATAATACCTCTAAGAATCCTTTGTCAAGTGTTATTTACGTCGAAGAAGATAAACTTGATGATGACGTATTTATGTAGTATTATTTAGTAACTGAAAGGACGGCGGTGGCCTTGAATAAACGCATAAAAAATTGCGTAAGACACTTGACCTTACGCAACAGGAGTTTGCTAAACGTATTGGAACTACAGCAAATGTCCTTACAAATTATGAAACTGGCAGAAGAAACCCATCAAGTTCAGTAGTCAATAATATTTGCAAAACATTTAATGTAAATGAAGAATGGCTCCGTACTGGTGAAGGTGAAATGTTTATCCATCAGTCCCGGGATGATGAACTGACCAAAGCGATGGATACGCTTTTAGGGAATGAAAGTTCTGAATTTAAAAAGCGGCTGATTGTTGTACTATCTAAGCTGAACATAGAACAATGGGAGGCATTGGAGCAGCTTATGGATGAAATTGTTAATGGGCGTTCTCACATCATGACCCCAGAACAAGAAGCAAGAGCCGAGGCAGAAAAGTATTATCAGGAACTCCTTCAAGAGAAGAGAGCGGCGGCAGGATTGTTAGCTTCACCCGATGTAAAAGAAGCATGAAAGTTTGGACTGGCTTTATGTAATTGAGCATAAAACTTTAATGTACTGCCAGTCCTAAACAAAAAAAGACCATGCATAGCCAGCCCAAAGGCCAGCTATGCATGGCATTGTCCTATTGATGGGGAGATCATTTTCTTTTTCGGTCAATCTGTCAGGTATCGTTCTCTAGTAGCTGCTGGCTAAATATATCCGGCCTTCCAACTGAGACAAAGTCCTCTTTTCCGGTAATCACCACATTGTTGTAAGCGCTGGAGCAGTGGACGATGAGAACATCTCTGTTTTCGTCCGGGCCAAAATAGTTGGAATTAAAAATTATCAATACAAATTACACCCGCTTTTGGTAAGCTTTATACGGCTGGAGTTTAGGTAACTGTACCCATCTGAGAAGTTTATTTAAGGTTCTTAACTGTTTGCTTTCTGGTTTTAGTTTCAGTATGTAGTAGACAATCGTTTCCATCTGCGTAGCGTGGAGCAGACGATGAATATCCTCTACCACCAACGACAAGTTTCCATATCTCTCGTCTCCACCAAAATGTTTTGGAATGCGGTGGTGGCAGTGAATATGGACAAATTCTAATGGTTGCTTTGTTACAGCGAAGGGAGTCTAAACCTATGGATTTTTTGGATTACTTTCCAATTTGTAATAAGCTGACGGCACAGCAGCAGAAGACTCTCTTGCAGGCCGTAAACAGCCGCTCGGTCAAAAAGGGAGCTGTGATACATAATGGTTCAATGGATTGCCTTGGTCTTTTGCTTATCCGCTCCGGCCAGCTGCGGGCCTATATCCTTTCGGAGGAAGGTCGGGAGATCACCATTTATCGACTGTTTGAGCGGGATATCTGTTTGTTCTCCGCTTCCTGTATGATGAACAGTATACAGTTTGAGATCACCATTGAGGCGGAAAAGGATTCAGAACTGTGGATCATCCCACCGGATACCTATAAAGATCTGATGGAGCAGTCTGCCCTTTTGTCCAACTATACCAACGAGATCATGGCCTCACGGTTTTCCGATGTCATGTGGCTTGTTGAGCAGATCATGTGGAGGAGTATGGATAAGCGTATTGCAGCTTTTCTCCTGGAGGAAGCCTCCATTGAGGGGACGAATCAGTTGAAGATTATTCATGAAAATATTGCCAACCATCTTGGCACCCATCGGGAAGTAGTCACCCGAATGCTTCGCCATTTCCAGAGCGAAGGGATGGTGAAATTGACGAGGGGAACCATCGAGATCACCGCGCCTGAAAAACTGGAACAATTGCATAATTAGCAAATGTTTGTTCGCCGCAGCTTAACCGCGCGGCGAACATTTTTTCTTTTCCCCAATATTGCTGATTTCTGTCACTTTCTACCTCCATACCCCTATAGCCGAGGATGCCCATCTAAGCAATTTAAAGCCCACTTTTTAATATACATTTAATCCGCACAGAGAAAAAGATCGGTGATAATATCACGGAAGAAATCTGCAAAATAGACTTTAATAATATCAACATACAAGAATACTCAACAGAACACGGAGGTATGTAGGATGAAAACCTTAATTATTGGGGGCGTTGCAGGTGGAGCGACAGCAGCGGCTCGGCTGCGAAGGCTAGATGAGCAGATGGAGATCGTCATCCTGGAGCGGGGCGGTTACATCAGCTACGCAAACTGCGGCCTTCCTTATTATGTGGGAGATATCATCAAAGATCGGGAGAATCTGCTTTTACAGACGCCGGAGATGATGAGGGCGAGATTTAACATCGACGTCCGGGTTAGACATGAGGCACTGCGCATTGACAAGGAGGCGAAAACCGTCCTAGTGAAAGGACCGGAGGGAGAGTATGAGGAGGCTTACGATGAACTTATCATCGCCACAGGCTCCTCCCCCCTACGACCGCCCATCCCCGGCATTGATTCAGCGGGCATCTATTCCCTTTGGAATGTGGATGATGTTGATCGTATTAGAGCCATTGTGGATCGGGAGAAGCCAGCTACGGCAGCCGTCATCGGAGGCGGTTTCATCGGCCTGGAGATGGCAGAAAACCTCCACGCCAGAGGGATTAGAGTCGTGCTGGTTGAGGCAATGGATCAGGTTATGGCCCCTCTAGACCCTGAGATGGTGCAGCTTCTGCACGAAAATATGGACATGAATGGCGTGGCTCTCTATCTTGGGAACGGCGTAGATCATTTTGATCGGAAGGGAAATCAGACCGAGATCACCCTGGCTAAGGGGGATGTGCTCCGGGTCGACCTGGTCATTTTGGCTATTGGTGTCAGACCCAACAGCGAACTGGCGGCTCAGGCGGGGCTGGCTCTAAATCAGCGGAAGGGTATTATCGTGGACGCACATATGCGAACCTCTGATTCCCACATTTGGGCGGTGGGCGATGTAGTTGAGGTGGATCATCGTATCAGTGGTGATCGCACTATGATCCCCCTGGCCGGCCCTGCCAACAAACAGGGGCGAATTGTAGCTGACAATATCTGTGGTGGAGATGAGCGGTATCAGGGCAGTATGGGCACCTCGGTGGCAAAGGTGTTTGACCTGACCGTAGCGGCAGTGGGGCTGAACGAGAAAGCTCTGAAGGGCGCAGGGCTAAAAAAGCATGAGGATTATGAGAGCGTCTTGATTAGTCAGAAGTCCCATGCAGGGTACTATCCCATGGCCACTACCATGTTTCTTAAGCTACTGTTTGACAAAGAGGGAAGGATTCTAGGTTCCCAGATTGTTGGTCAGGACGGTGTAGACAAACGAATGGATACCATCGCAGCGACCATCGCCAACGGCGGAACGGTGGAAAATCTTAAGGATCTGGAGCTGTCCTATGCGCCTCCTTACTCCTCAGCTAAGGATCCTGTCAATATGCTGGGTTTTACCGCTGAGAATATCCGTAAGGGGCGGGTACGCTTCGTCTCCTGGAACGAGCTGGAGGGGAAGACAGTCTTAGATGTGAGCGAAGTGGCTGAGCGGACCGTGTTCAGCATCCCTGGCTCCCTCCATATCCCGCTGGGCGAACTCCGGACTCGGATGGGAGAGCTGCCCCGGGACCGGGAATTGGTGCTATACTGCGCAATCGGTGTGCGCGCTTACAACGGTGCGCGGATCCTCATGCAGAGTGGATTTGATCGGGTAAGTGTTCTGGAGGGGGGTAGCAGCTTCTACAAGTCCATGCACCATACCCCAAAGACTGTGTGGGGGCAGGACGACGGGGCACAGGCTGATAAGAGTACAGCCGATGGGGCACATCCCCAAAACATCCCCCTTCCGGTGGGGGATATCCATACGCTGGACTGCTGCGGAATGCAGTGCCCAGGGCCGATTATGAAGGTCAATGAGACGTTGACCCGGATGAAGGCGGGTGAAATGGTGAGAGTCTCGGCTACCGACATGGGTTTTGCCCGGGACGTGGAGAGCTGGTGCTCTCGCACCGGAAACACCTATGTGGGTGTGGAGCACCGGGGCAAGGAGCATATAGTGACCCTGCGCAAGGGAACCGGAAGCCCCCAGACTATGCCCAATGGTGGGCAAGGATCCACCGCAGAACTTCCTCAGGGAAAGACTATCATCGTCTTTGACGGTGACATGGACAAGGTGATGGCTGGACTAATCATCGCCAACGGTGCCGCCGCCATGGGACGTAAGGTGACTATGTTCTATACCTTCTGGGGCCTCAACGCCTTACGTAAAAACAGGAAGGTGTCGGTGAAAAAATCGTTGATTGAGCGGATGTTCGGCACCATGATGCCCCGGGGGTTGGGCAGACTGAAACTGTCCAACATGAACATGATGGGCATGGGAAAGTCCATGATGAAGATGGTCATGCAGAAAAAAAATGTGACCTCACTGGAGGAGCTTATGCGGCAGGCCATGGCCAACGGCGTCAAGATGATCGCCTGTACCATGTCCATGGATGTGATGGGTATTAAAGAAAATGAATTGATTGACGGCGTGGAGATGGCTGGTGTAGCCACTTACTTAGGCGATGCGGAGAATGCCAATGTAAATCTGTTCATCTGAATAAAAAAGTGCCATGCACAGCCAGCCCAAAGGCTAGCTATGCATGGCATTGTCCTATCAACGGGAAAATAATTTTCTTTTTCAGCCAGTGTATAAAGCATCGTCCTCATGTAGCTACTGGCTAAATATATCCGGCCTACCAACAGAGACGAAGCCCTCTTTGCCGGTGATCACCACGTTGTTGTAGCCACTGGAGCAGTGGACGATGAGGACATCTCCGTTTTCGTCCCAGCCCACAACGATCCCGATATGCTCGTCACCGGGATAAAAGGCCAGATCCCCAATTTGCACTTCATCCCATGAGATATCGGTGCAGTAGTTGTGCTGCATGGTGGCTCCGCCCCCGTGACCGATCACATAGTCCAGGGCATTGTGAAACACCCAGTCTATGTACCCCGAGCAATCCATCCCGTAAGGTCGGTAAGTGCCAGTGGTAGGACTGCCCTGTGCGGTGACGCACTGGAGCATACCCCAACGATCGTCCCAGCCGATGGCGTTGCTCTTGATAGCGATAGGTAATCCACCGCTTTTATCCCGGCGTAGCCAGGACAGTCAGGGTGGATTTTCCCCCGCTTCACACCGTGCATGCGACTTTCGCCGCACACGGCGCACCATCAGTGTAGATTATTTGTTGCGTGTATGTGAAGTAACCAGTTTATCCCTAAAACCTTTGATTTTCTTTTGCGCTTCGGCATCGAACTCGCTGATGTCCTGTTCGGGGTTGTTTATAGCATCAAGGCACTTTCTGTGCATAGAAACCAGATTATTGACACGATTTACTTGATTTAGCGGGAGGTAGGGGTTCACTCGGTGCGTGCAGGGCGTTGTTGATATCAACCATCCACTGCAGACCCGGCATTTCAGCTTGTCACGATTGAGAGCGTAAGCCCTGTTCATAACGAACTCAAAGTTGTTGAGTTTTCCCCACTTGCCGTAACAGAGGGCATCCGTTATTCGCTCTGAGTACAGCTCATCCATTCGCGCGTTTGCACGCTTCTTTTTCGTGCGGTTGAAATAGAGTTGTCTGCCTTCTTCTGAATATGGCGTTTCTGCCTGTGTTTTCACAACAGTCATTTCCCACTTGCAGAAAGCCAGAGCAGTGAATCCGATATAGATATCACGGTATTTGATTGAGGGAATTTTCTGCTGTCGCTTTTGGTGAATGTGAGGCAAGTTTTGCGTTTGGTTTGCCGGTATCCACTTTCCTCCGTATTGCTTTAATCGCTTCTTGGCAACCATTTGCAGTCGGTGGGAGTACTGCTTTACGGCAACGTTTACCCATGTACAGCATTGGTAATATTGGATAACCCCTCGAACTTGGCTGTTGATACGGTTGATTTCCCCTATGAATTGCTCCTTGCTATAATTTTTGGGAATTTTCTTGATATTTTCCGCGATACTGTTGACTTTTTTCTGTAATCGTGCTCTATCTGGTATCGTTTTTGTGATATATCCTGTTCTGCTGTTTCCCGGTATCATCTTGAGTTCGTAGCCGAGAAAATGGATGTGTTTCCTTCGGGCATCTGTTATCAGCGTTTTCTCTGTAGATAATGTCAGCTTTAATTTGTCTTGCAGAAATGCTTGCAGTCTGGCTTTCCATGCTTCGGCGTGGGCACGAGTATCTGTGATAATAACGAAATCGTCTGCGTACCGTACCAACCATCCCGGAGCAAGTGAGGTTTGATAGAGCATCCTCCGCTTCGTTCCTGGGGTCCGATAGGCGTGTTTGGTTTTCTTGTGTTCCCACTGTTTGGCAACCCATTCGTCCATGATGTCCAGATAGGCGTTCGCCAGTAGTGGGCTTACAATTCCTCCCTGTGGGGTTCCAAACTCGTTTACGGTACATTCATCCATGCCCCCGGCCTTCAGCATGGCTTTGATAATTTGCAATACCCGCCTGTCTTTGATACCAATGTGGTACAGGCGTTTCAGGAGAATACCGTGGTCGATATTATCAAAGCATTTGCTGATATCCCCTTCGACAATCCAGTATTTCTCTGATGAATGCGATATCTGGTTGATGCGCGCCAATGCCATCGCGGTGTCCCGCATGGGCCGAAACCCGTAGGAATGCTCAAAGAATTGTACTTCTAAAATGGGTTCCAGCACTATCTTCATACACTCCTGCACAATACGGTCTCGTATGGTTGGTATTCCCAATGGTCGTTTCTCGGCCTTTCCCGGCTTATCGATGTATTTCCGGCGAATTTTCTGGGCCTCAAAGTGTTTAAACGCATTTTGGATATCCTTTATCACCCATGAAAACGGTTTTTGCAAATAGTCCTTGTGCATGGTCTTGGAATCTACGCCGGGAGTCTCACTGCCTTTGTTTCTTTTGATATTATGGATCGCCGTGATGATAGTTGGTTCTGCTGACATAATTTCCAAAAGGCCTTTGAATGCTGGCCTTTCGCCTGCGTCGCAAGCCTCTTTGCTGTGCTGATATAGCTTGTCTTGGATTTCGCGTAATTGTGCTTCGGTTTCTGGGCTGTCGAATTGTTGTGCCATACGCACCGCCTCCCTTCGGAC
>JAZQMD010000008.1:0-3381 GCA_045543215.1 Oscillospiraceae bacterium | reverse complement strand
CACAGAACGACATGGCTACGATCCGACTTGCTGATCTTCACAGTGACCATCAGGCCCATTTCGCCGGTCTGACCAAGGAGCAGCAGAAACTTACCCGAACCCATAAGCTGGCCCTTACCCTCTTCGTGCTCACCTTTTTGGTGATGATTTATTCGGTAATTCCCTTTGATGATATGGGTCTCCCTCTGCCCACCCTGGGCTGGTGGTTTCCCGAGCTGTCTGCGCTGTTTCTGGTAGCCTCCATCGTGGTAGGCTTATCCTGTGGCTTAAAGGAAGGACAATTGGTGGAGGGCTTTGTCAGTGGAGCCTCCGATCTGCTAGGAGTAGCCTTCATCATCGGTATCAGCCGGGGTATTACGGTAATTATGAATGCAGGACTCATTACCGACACTATTTTGAGCTGGGGTGAACGTGCCCTGTCCGGAGTTGGTTCGGTGATCTTCCTGCTACTGACCTTCCTAATCTTTCTGCCGTTGTCCTTTCTTATCCCCTCTTCCTCCGGCTTAGCCACTCTTTCCATGCCCATTATGGCTCCTTTAGCCGATTTCGCCGGGGTAGGACGGGATCTGGTCATTACTGCTTTCCAGTCAGCCTCCGGGGTTGTCAACCTCATTACCCCCACATCTGCCGTGGTCATGGGTGGACTGGCCATTGGTCGGGTGCCATATGATCGCTGGCTAAAGTATGTATGGAAACTACTGGCCATTTTATTTATATTATCTGCCGGATTATTGGCAATAGGTGTATTTTTGTAAGCTAATAGGGCGACCCATATGGGTCGCCCTAAACTTTTTTCTTAACAAGGCAATTAGTTCAAAATATATGTGGTAAAGGAGGAAATAAAAGGAAAAACAGCTCCTTCCCTGTTTGTAAACCACTTGGAACTGTGATACAATGTTCAAATTGGAAAAAGAATATCCGGAGGGATGCGCCATGGCCATGGTGGAAAAGAATAAGCAGTACCAAGTTCTAATCGAGGGCTACGCAAGCGACGGCAGCGGCGTAACCCACATTGAGGGGATGGCGGTATTTGTAAAAAATGCCCTTCGGGGAGAGTTGGTGGATGTACTCATTGAGCATGTAGGCCACCAGGCGGCCTGGGGACGCACAGTAAAGGTCCTCCATCCCTCTCCTGCCCGCCAGAAATCGGACTGCCCCTACTACAATCAGTGTGGCAGCTGTCAATTTCGTCACATGAGCTACACCGAGGAGTTGGAAGCCAAGGGCCTACGGGTGAAAGACGCGCTTGCCCGGATTGGCGGACTGGATCTTTCCCTATCCTGGGTGTGGGGAGCTGAGGAAATCATCCGCTACCGCAACAAAGTGCAGCTGCCTGTATCGGGCCAATCCATCGGCTACTATAAGGCCCGCAGCCATCAGGTTGTAGACATTGAGGACTGCCTTCTCCAGCCGGAGCGGGCAGCCCTGTGCTGCCGGGCGGTGAAAGAGTGGATGAATAAGTACCAGATTTCTGCCTATGAAGAGCGCACCCAAACCGGATTGGTCCGCCACGTCTACCTTCGATTCAATCAGGCGGGAGAAACCCTATGCTGCATCATTGTAAACGGCAAGAACATCCCCCATCCAGAGCAACTAGTTGAACTGCTGCGTCGGGCAGATTCCGGCTTGGTTGGGGTGGTGCTCAACATCAATATCAAAAAAACCAACGTTATCCTGGGTAGCGAGTATATTACCCTATGGGGTCGGGACTGGCTGGAAGAAACCTTATGCGGTCTGTCTTTTCGCCTGTCAGTACCCTCTTTCTTCCAGGTAAACCAGACCCAGACCGAAACACTTTACCGTCGGGCAGTGGAGCTTGCCGGCCTCACCGGGCGGGAGACTGTCCTCGACCTATACTGTGGAATCGGCTCCATCGCCCTGTGCATGGCAGGGAGGGCCAGACGGGTAATTGGAGCGGAAATTGTCCCACAGGCCGTGGCAGATGCCAAGGATAATGCCAAGCGAAACGGAATTGAAAATGTAGAATTCTTCTGCGGGGACGCAGCCAAAATAGCCTCCCAGCTCAGGGTTGAGGGTCTGCGGCCGGATGTGATTACCGTGGATCCGCCTCGGAAAGGGCTTTCCCCGGAGGTTCCAGAAATCTTGGCTGAAATGAATCCAGCGCGCATAGTATATGTTTCCTGTGACCCCGCCACTCTGGCAAGGGATCTGCGGCGGCTGGAGGATCTGGGTTACCAGGCAATTCAGGTGGAGGCAGTAGACCTCTTCCCAAGAACAGCCCACGTCGAGACGGTAGTTCTTTTGTCCAAAAAACTCCGGATGATACAATGACGGTCGACTTTGATTTGGACAAGCTAGATATTACCCCTACTGCGTCAAAGGCAATCTATCAGAAATCCAAGTATTATGTGCTAAAAAAATTTGGCTGACGGGAATGTCAAGACGTAGATGCAACATTAAAAGCTTGTAACTAAATGGCCTAAATTAAGTATAAAATTACTCCGCTGCTTAAAAAATACTGATTTGACGATAAAAAGCCCATCAAACAATGAAGCCAAAAACTACATAGTGCCTTAAATGGTTAAGGTCAAAAATATATATTATATGCTTTCCTAATGATTAAAATATAAGGGGAGGAAAATAATGGGACATTTAGAAAACTTAAAATATCTTAAAAAAGATATGGCTATCAAAGGATGGAGCATATGTAATTTTATTTTTAATTACAAGGAATTTGAATATATTGTACTTGTTAAAAGATTTGTAGGGACAGAGAAAAGAATAAATAAGTATGCACTCGTAAAATTACATTTTATGAAGGCTGATAATATAAAAGATGATTTGCAAGTGGAAGCGAATAGCCAAGGCCTATTACTTGAACCTAAAAAATTAAGAGAATATTTTGGCATAGAGTATATAAACAATTTAAGAAACGTTTTAATTCAATTTTACAAAAGACTTGGAAAGGCAATTCCAACGGTAATGCCAGATTTAAAGCAAGTTACTGAATTAGAAAAGCAGGCAATGGTCTATTCACTTAACAAAAGTGATTCTGAAGATCCACGGAAGATTTATTGTATTGGTGTAAAAAGAAATCCAGCAGGTCAAACAAGAAGTAACTTTAATTCTGATAAGACAAAAATACTAAGAGAAAATTTATATAATAATTTCTCCAATGATCTTAGCATTAGCTTTTGCTATTCTACAGATGTAAATAAAGAAAAAGATGATTCTACGATCTATAGAAATTTTGCAAACAACTAAATTATACGATGACAGTTCATAGTGATATCACTTTGTCCGACCATTTTCCGCTTACGATGGAATTTGATCTAATCTAAAACATGGAGTGGTGTCTCAGAAACGGTCTGCCGACTGGAGCAGGAGTGACAACAAGATCCCGACGCGCAAATTTGCGCG
>JAZQMD010000007.1:0-6917 GCA_045543215.1 Oscillospiraceae bacterium | reverse complement strand
AATGCACCACAAGGCGGCCAAACCGACTGCGGTGAAGATAATGCGGCTGATCAGGCTGTCAGAGCCGCCAAACAGGGCGGCGACCAGGTCGAAGCCAAACAGGCCGATGCTGCCCCAGTTCAGACCGCCGATAATGGCCAGCGCTAGCGCAATCTTATCCAGTACCATAGCTATACCTCCTTGATACAGGGTCAGTTTACCCTGAAATAAGGTAGTTATGCAGCAGCGGGTAAATGGGAAGTATTTCTAAAAGTAAAAAATAATTCAAAAAATACAAATTGTATTCAGTCTTTCTGATCCAAGGATTTGGGGCCAAATCCATGGGGAAGGAGCTGATGGAGGGGAAGTGTGACAAAGGTATGGTCACTTCGGGCCACTAACAGGGTAAGGTCGGGTGCAAATTCGTAGAGCATCTGACGGCAAGCGCCGCATGGCCAGCAGTAATCTTTGCAATTACCTGCTACGGCTAGCTTGACAAAGTTATCCTGCTTGCCATTGCTAATTGCCTTCACCAGGGCGGTACGTTCAGCACAGATGGTGGAGCCGTAGGCGGCATTTTCCACATTGCAGCCGGTAAACACGGCGCCGTCGGCGCATAGTAAGGCAGCGCCCACAGGAAAGCCGGAGTAAGGTACATAGGAAAACTGAAGCATTTCAAAGGCCTGCTCTACAAGTTCAAGATCAGTCAAAGCAATCAATTCCTTTCCATGTACTATTGATACTATAAAAAATATATTAATATTATAATGCAGGAGAATGGAAAATACAAAGGGAGTTTTTCTCTTTCTGGCTGTATACAGACGCAATTATGTGAAATGCTATGGGTAATAGAAATGTAGCAAAGATTTGGGAACAATTAAAGTTTGCCTTTGGGCCAATAATTTTGTCAAAGGATAGGGTGGCTCGGGCTAAATTCCTATGGTTCAATTTTAATTCACTGTTGCAAATTTTAGTGAGTTCTGGTAAACTGGCATAGTTATGGTGGTTATGAATTAAGAATTCCCGCGTGCGCGGTACAAAGGAATGGTCAAGTTCATGGAAAAGAGCTGGCAGGAAAAGAAACAGCTGCGTCAAAAGCAGGAGAATGTGACACTATATAAACTATTTTGGTGGCTGGGTGCAGCCATTGTCTATTGGGTAATCACCCTTTTGCTCAAGCGTTATTTAATTGAGTTTAATGGTACCGATTTAAATGAGGTTAATTTTGCCATTGGGCTGTCCCGAATACTTTTTGTTTTTCAATTTGCCGGGGCCGGGCTCACTGTGGCTGCAGCCGCATGGTATGTACTCAGCCGAAAACAAGGTAAAGGAACGGTCGCGCCTTTTGTATGCGTTTTATCTATGGCGGCTTTGTCAATGACAGCGGTTGTGGCTTACCATTTCCGTGAAGGTGGCCTGAGGGTCCTTGGCTTGGCCGCTCCAGTTACTGCAGTATTGGCCCTAATTTATTTTCTCTACCAAAGGGAATTTTTTTGCAATACCCTGTTGACGGGAGTGGCCATTGTGGCGCTACTGGTATTTCGAAGATATTATCTCAATCATCCCCGGATGATTTACTTCGGCTTTGCTCTAGTTTGGATTGGATTGGTAGCGGCGGCATTCCTGGCGTGGAAGCTCTCCCAACACAACGGACTTTGGGGGAAATATCAGGTATTTTCTCCAGGGATATCGTATATTCCAACTTATCTTACTGCGGGTATTACGGCCCTTACTCTGGTTGTTACCTTGATAGCCCAGGCTTTTGGGACGACAATCCAAGCTTATGGCGTTACTGCTGCGTACTATGCCATCTTTGTTTTAATCACATGGTTATTTTGTATGGCGGTGTATTATACCGTCAAGCTAATGTAAGGTTTGTTTTATTTCTGGATTTCGTTCAAACTCGTCACGATAAGATATATAAAGGGTGCAGGCTTTTGCCTGCACCCTTTATATATAGTGAAAAATATTTAATTTTTCCAAATTGGTTTAAAACAAAGGAAAGTACTCACATCTTTTTTAGGGCGAAAACATAGAGACGGGCCGCAGGCGCATAGGGTAAAGTACGGAGGTGAACTTCCTATGTGGACTGCATGGTTGTTATTAACTTTGAACGGACTATTTTTTACCCTGCGGCTGTCAGGGAGCAGCGGATCGTTTCCAAGGCCGCTGAAACGAGAGGAGGAAGTGGAGTATCTTGAGCGGATGGCTCAAGGAGATGAGGATGCCCGTAGTGCTTTGATTGAACACAACCTGCGCCTAGTGGCACATATCATCAAGAAGATGTATTGCAAAAGAACAATGGGGTGGGGTAAAAATTTGTTTTATACTTGTCATGAATAATACTTCAAATAATGGATTATTAGAAATGACCACTAGGTTGATAGATTGGGCAGTTATTTCTTCAAAATAAATACAAAAGATGTAAGTCCATCATCTAGGTTTACATCTTTTTTGATTGAATGAGATTGTTGGTATAAAGGTATAAAAAATAAAAAATATTTAAATTTTGTGACAAATGTTCTTCTGAGAAATGAAACAGTTTTTGTTATAACAATATAGTCAAACAGGCAAAAGAGGGTAGAATTTCTACATCCTCTTTTTTGCTGTTTAGGCATAGTTTTTAGGTAGCTTTTCTTGGATAAAGACTCCAAATATACTATACTTGGAGGGCTTTTATAAATAAAGATCAAGACTTTCACTTTTAGGGACAGAGAAGATTTCTAAACTGATGCTGAAATTTTCTATTCCCTGTGTACTCTGGCTCCTTGTTAGTGCCCTTTATAACATTGTTGAACAAATTTTATAGGAATAGTAATTGGGTGCACTTGGGAATGATGCCGCTGGCGTTGTATTTCCTATCTTCATCATTACATAGGCATTTGCGTGGTGCTGTGGCGATGGTTGCGCTGCATACCTAAACATCTGCCAGGGAAAGAAAGATATGTACAAGACACATAAGTCCATTGAAACCGGCATTACAATCAAGCTGATTTCCAGTCTTGTCCTGATGGCAGTCTTTTCCTCATTAAA
Organism: Oscillospiraceae bacterium; assembly: GCA_045543215.1. Taxonomy (GTDB): domain Bacteria; phylum Bacillota; class Clostridia; order Oscillospirales; family Oscillospiraceae; genus DXYV01. Next base: position 3,905 of record JAZQMD010000007.1, on the reverse strand, counting down.
ATACGGTTTTTGAAACTGTTTGGGGCATCGGAAAATAGGAAGAGCCGCAAATGGTATTGAAAATAAAGTTTTGACGCAATGCTAGTTTTATGAAGAAGTATACCCTACGTGGCTGGCTCTTGGGCCAGCCGCGTAGGGTACGTTTGCTTTTTACTGGTCCCCTATGTTGTTGCTTCAGAATAAAAAAGGAGGGCTGAGATAATCCATCCACAGCTTAAGGAAAGATAACAGCGATGCATTTTGTAATCAGGTCGCGATGTGAGCTGACCTATTTGAAATTGAATAACGGAGCAAGGCGGAATTGCCGCCCTGCTCCGTTGCATCGTATAAATATTTATCAGGTTACTTCTTATCTTGATAGAAACGGTACAGGAAGGTAACGATCTGGCCTCGGATACACTCATTTGTTGGGCTGAAGGTAGTGGTAGTGGTACCCTGGGTCACACCATTGGCTGCGGCCCACAGCACCGCATCGTAGTAGTATGAATCACTGTCTACATCTTCAAAACCATTAATGCCGCTGCTTTGAAGAGAACCGAGGCTCCGCCACAGGAAGGTCACCGTCTGGGCCCGAGTAACAGTGTCATCGGGGGAGAAAGTAGTGGGACTGGTTCCGTTGGTGATGCCCTGTTCTACTGCCCACAGGACAGCCTTGTAGTAGTCGTTATCAGGTGTTATATCGGTAAAAGGATTACTGGTTTGGTTGGGCTCAGGGCTACCTGCGGCACGCCATAGGAAGGTTACCGTCTGGACACGGGTGCAGGAGTCCAGGGGACTGAAAGTGGTGGTACTGGTGCCATTCGTGATTCCTTTGTCCATAGCCCAGCGGACTGGCTCATAGTAATAATCACTTTTAGCTACATCGGTAAAGGGGATTGGATGGTTGGGCTCAGTGCCGCTTTCGGTTTTAGTTTCGGTTTTAGTTTCAGTTTTAGTACTGATGGGGGAGTGACCTCCGCTGAGATAGGGGGGGATCATAGGAATTGGATTGCTCCAGCTGCCGGTATAGATCCAGTGAGCGTAGATGGTTGTGTCCATCGTGTATACCGTATCCACTGTAACTTGGGTGCCGTCGCTAGCCTCTGTGTACCAGCCGTCAAAAGTGTAACCCATACGGGTGGGGGTGGGCAGATTGGTTAACTTACAATCGGTACTGGTGGTGTCACTGTCAGGGGTCACGCTGCCCCCATTTGCATCAAAGGTAACGGTGTAAGGGATTGGGGTGGGTGCGGTGTCCGAATAGGGAGCAATGGTTCCTTTAAGGACATTATAGTTATTTGTATCGGCGGGGGTATAGGTCCAGCCATAGGCGGTGTTGGGCTGTACGATTGTAGAAGGGGAGTCATCCCAGGTAATGGTACCTCCGGCAGGGGTGATGGTGCCAATGTTCAACGCCGCACTGGCAAGGGGCATACCGCCGGGGACTTTCTGATAGGAGGGCTGCCCGGTGGGCGTGGCCTTGCGGATGGTCACCTTGATGTCAAGCTCCGCAGGGTAGTAGGCATCAAGATCCTCCGGGGTGAACGTAACCGTATATGTTCCGCTGTCCGCCACATTGATGGGCTCCTTGTCGCCCTTCCATCTCCAGCTACCCTTTACATTGCTTCCGTTAAAGGTTGCTTTTCCGCTCAGGGTAGGGGGAGTCCCCGTGTAGTCCTGTAGGATATTGCAGGTGAGAGTTGGGATTCCCTTGTCTGCCAACAGGACAGTCACCGGAACAGTGATATCCGTGTAGTTGGTAGAGGTTATGGTGGCACTTAGGGTGGCGGTGATACCGTCGATGTAGTTCAAACCTTCATTCAAAGTGAGGGCAGGGATGCCGTTGGCATCAAGCTCCCAGCTTTTAAGGATATTGCTGGTATCATTCGTAATGGACAGGGTATAGTTCAGTTCACCCGCATCATTGGGCAAAAGCTGGGCCAGGTCCACAGTCTGGGAGGCCATATTGTTGTACCGGGCAGAGACCTCCTGAGCCTCTACCTGGGGTGCGGCCTGCTTTTCAATGACCAGCCCGGTGAGCTCATAGGTATCATTGTTCAGAACATAGTTGTTGGCGTTGTATGTGTCCAGCAGAGTAACGGTTACCATAGCCGTCTTGTTATTACCGGCATTGCAATCATTATAGTTGACACTGACCGAGTAATCAGCCGCATCCAACTCCCCTATTTTGGACTTGGCAAAGTTAAAGGTGATGGTATCCAACATGCCGCTGGTATTGCCGTCATAAGTTTTTGATTTAAGGGTGGCGTCATTAATAGAAATACCCATCTTGTTCACCACCAGGGTGTACTTTGTGCGGGTGGTGGCAAAGGTGTTGGGAACCTCGCCAGCCTCGGCGTAGATGAAGGTGATACCGGGTTTCTTAATGGTCACCTCTCCCGTAGCCGCTTCTACCTCGGCCACACTGGTGTCGCTGCTGTAATAGCGCACGGTACCACCGTTGGGGGTTGAGACTGTAGCTGTTTTGGTAAAGCTTGAGTCGCCATAGGTCATATGAAATTCGGGGGTGCTGTCCTGAAAGGCGATATTCTGCCTCTTAAGGTCGGTGACGGTCAGGTTTAGCTTCACCGTGGCTGCCTCATAGTTGTCAGTTTCAGAAGCGGTGACGGTGATGGTTACATTGCCCTTTTTCGCCGGGGAGATTACGCCCGTTTTTGCCACTGTGGCTACTGCTGTGTCGCCACTAATGGAGTAGGTGTAGGTAGGGGTCTCGGCAGCGGCATTGTCACGGTCTATGGTTACTGCATCATTGCTGTCAATCTGGATGGCTGTCTGATCAGTGCTGGCGGCAATGATTCGGGCCGCCCGGTTGACAGTAAAGTTATAGGTCAGCGTACCGGAGTAGTTACCCATGCCGCTAATAGTGATAGTGGCGGTTCCGGCGTTGATGTTGTTGGTGTAGGCCACCTGATAGTCCCGAAGTTCCATCAGGGCGGTATTACCATCCTTGCCAGTGATGGTTTTGGTGTGAGCTTTGCCGTTATAAGTGACAGCGGTGGTGTCCACATCAAACATATCGTTCGTCAGGGGGATACTGTTCACGTTGAAAAGGCTGCTCTCATAGGCAAATTCCACTGGAACGCCGGACTTGTTCTTCAGGCCCAGAATTTCCACCCGGTAGGTACCCGCATAAGGGGCGGCAGTACCGGGTCTAAAAATGATCCTGTTGCCGGAGGCGTTGAGATAGTCTTTTCCCTCGGCAAGGTTGAAGTCAGTCCGGGTACCCGCCAGATTCCAAATGGTGTTGTCACTGAGACGGGTGACGCGAACGGTGATATCTTTTTGCTGCAGACTAGCGTATTTGTCCCGATTGAGCTCAACGCTCCAGAGGGATTTGTTGGTAAAGATAGAGTGGTTACAGGGGAAGTTGCCAGAGCTGGGCCAGCCAATGAAATTCCAGTCATAAGTGGGGACCGAGTAACCATTTTTGCCTAACACCCATTCGCAGGTGTAGCGACCAGCGTAGCCGAAGCCCACCACTGACAGGCCTTTACTTATCTGGTAGAAGCGGTGACCCAGCCCGGGGTTACCAGGGTCTGGCATAAAGTCATCAATAGATCGGATCAGATTATAGCCATGGATATTACTGCTGGAGGTGCCGCTATAGCCCCGGTTGTAAAAATTCTGGTCCATGTCAGCGGGTTTGGGCGGGTAGTGACTATAGGCAGAAACGGACATCAGCAATGAGCCGTGTTGGGCCCTGTCGTTCAGATCATCATCCATCACCGCAGGATGCAGGCCAGCAATGCGCCGGATAGCATTAAGACGATCCAGAGCGGCATTCAGGGCTTCTTTCGTCAACTTGCCCGCATGATAGGGGGCTTTAAGTGATGTGAGCGTTGAAGGCTCTATTTCATAGATGTCCTTAGGCATGCTGGACTGACCGGTCTCCTCCAGCAGCTTGG
>JAZQMD010000006.1:0-6463 GCA_045543215.1 Oscillospiraceae bacterium | reverse complement strand
GGAAAATACGCAAACCTGGTATGAGGACGCACGGCAATCAACTTCCCTGCATCAAGCATTTTTTTGCCGCTTACGATACTTACGCCTCTCTCGTTGTAAATACCCCAATCTACTTCCTTTTTCCCATCTAAAACCCTTTGCTCTTCTTCTGTGATTTTACACAAGATATCCAGAATTTCTGCTTTTATCATAGCTTTCCCTACTTTATTGCTTGCACAACGCCTCTGCCAGAGCCTCAACCTGTGCTTCGCTTTCTGCATTGAGCGCAGACTTGATTTGCACAATTGGTTCTAAGAACGTAAGATTTTTGCTTTGCTCCAGCATCGTCTTCATCGTCTTTACTGCATTGGGCGCCCAGGAACCGTTTTCCATAAAGGCAACCGTGCGGTTTTGATAGCTTCTCTCCGTCAGGTGGTGAATGAATTCCCGCATAAAGGGGAACACCCCTGCATTATAAGTGGGGGTTGCAAGAACAAGCTTATCATAACGGAAGGCATCCTCTACTGCCTCTGCCATATCGCAGCGCGCCAAATCATTGACGACAACCTTTTTGCACCTTTTCTCTTCAAGTTTCTTTTCCAACAACTCTACCGCTTTTTTGGTGTTTCCGTAAATGGAATTATAGGCAATCATAATCCCTTCTTCTTCCGGCTTATACGAAGACCAGATATCATACAAATTCAGATAATACCCTAAATTCTCCTTAAGTACCGGCCCATGAAGAGAACAGATCGTCCGGATATCCAGGCCGGAAACCTTCTTTAGCAGCGCCTGCACCTGAGCGCCATACTTTCCAACGATACCGATGTAATAACGGCGAGCCTCACAGGCCCAGTCCTCCTCCACATCCAGCGCCCCAAACTTGCCAAAGGCATCGGCGGAAAAGAGGACTTTGTCAGTTTTGTCATAGGTCATAATCACTTCCGGCCAATGTACCATAGGTGCGGTGAAGAAAGTCAGCGTGTGTTTCCCCAGAGACAGCTTATCTCCGCATCCCACTATAATCCTCCTGTCCGCAAACTCGTCCCCAAAGAAATTTTTCATCATTACAAAAGCCCTGGCAGAGGAGACTACAATGGCGTTAGGATATGCCTTCAGGAAGTTAGCAACATTAGCGGAATGGTCCGGTTCCATGTGTTGTACCACAAAATAGTCCGGTTCACAGCCATCCAGAGCCTTCTGAATGTTCTCCATCCACTCATTGGTAAATTTTTTGTCAACCGAATCCATTACGGCAATCTTATCGTCCAGAATAACATAAGAGTTATAGGACATGCCATTTGGAACAAGATACTGGGCCTCAAACAAATCGATCTCGTGGTCGTTTACCCCAATGTACTTAATATCATTTGAAATCGTCACACTCGTTCTCCTTGTCTATTATAAACTATCATTTTTCCATTGCCGAGTAAGGTTCCTCTACCGAAGAATATGGGCACGATTGTTCCCGCTCATTACTATATTACAAAACCTTACACTTATCAAGAAGAAACTAGAAATATATTATTTCTATCTCAAGCTAAGTTTGCTGCTAGTTAATATCTACGCTTCATATTTTCATTGTAATCCTTCTTACTTTACAATATAATGGAATTTATTATAATATTTTTATTGCATTATACCTCTATTCCCAACAAGCTTCTACTTAAGGGGAAACTCCATGAAAAGAATTATTATTTTATCCGATACCCACGGTCTACTGCGCCAAGAGGTTAAAACTCTCCTGGCCGGCGCTGACTATATCCTCCACGCCGGTGACATCAACACCCCCGCCATTGTAGATACCCTACACACCTATGGTGAGAGTTACATTGTCCGCGGCAACAATGACAAAGAGTGGGCGCACTCCCTCCCACACTCCCTCACCTTCACAATTGAGCATGTACGTTTCTTTTTGGTCCATGACAAAAAGGACATTCCCAAAAATTTAACTAACATAGACGTAGTAGTCTACGGTCACTCCCACAAGTACGAGGAATCCATGCGAGACGGTGTACTTTGGCTTAACCCTGGCAGCTGTGGTAAACGGCGCTTTCATCAGGAAATTACTCTGTGCTACATGGAGGTGAAGCAGGGCCAATATTATGTGGAAAAATTCCTGATTCCCCATAAAAATCTGTAAAACATACTCTATTCTCCTCTCCCCCACACTAAGGTCACACATACACTTTTGCAAAAAAATCCTGATCAGCCATCAAAATATTCATACAAAAGCCCCCGATGTATTAGCCTTCTACATCGGGGGCTTCCTCACTCATAAACCTTCCTCGGCCTAAAAGACTTAAGTTTTTTTGATCCGGTTTAACTGGGCATTCATCCTAAGGAGATCCTCCTTGCTCAGGTTAACTCCAATTGTGCCCATCATGCCCGTCAGACGCAAAACAGTAAAACCGCCCATCATCTGCATCATGGCCTCATTCATCTCAAAGCCGCCCACCTGCTCTCCTTTTTTAGGCATCATCTGCTCCATCAGCCCACTAAACAAATGCATACCCTCAGGAGTAGCCATAATATCACTGAGCTTGTCATTAAGAGAAAAATACCCCTCTACCTCAGTAATATCAAACCAGTTAAGAATGGCGTTCTTCTCTTTGAGGCGGTACGCCTCATTGAACACCTCAACCTTACGCAGCCTGCTCTCGTCCTTCTGGCCTCCAGCCACGGCCATCAAGGTCGTCTGCCCTACATTGGGGACATCGAAATAGAAAAAATGTTCCGGGCTGGACTTTTTGCCCAAACTGACGCCATTTGCAAACAATTCCACCTCACGCTGGTTAGAGTAGACGGTAACCTTGGTCACGTCCTCCACACGATCCACATAGCGCTTTCCGCACAGATGGACGAAAGGCTCATCGGACAACCAGGCCTTGTAGGCATAGAAGGAGTCTTTCTTGTATTTACGGTCAAAGGTCACCAGTCCCTTATGGTTCTGGCCGTTCTCTCCACCCTCGCTCCGGGCATCAGCACCAAAGTCAAACATGTTCCACACATGGGTAGCCCACATATATTTACGGGTGAAAAGCTGTTTAATCAGTTCCTCGTGATAATAGGCCTGATACTCCTCGGTATAGTCCCCCTGGACGGGATTAGAGGTATGCCAATCCAATGCCTCGCATCCATACTCACTACATCCAATTGGAATATGAGGATACTTGGCATGAAATTGGTCAAACCAAGGTCCGTTCATAGAAGTATCTCCACCGTACCAGCCGAAGTAATGGTTGTAGGAAACCACATCGGGAATCTGGATATAGGGGCTGTCGATGCTACAAGGGGATACTACGGCTACGGTAGTCAGGCGGGTCTTATCCATCTCATGGACCATATCGTTTAAAATCCTGTGATTTTCCAACAGGTCGGGATCATCATCGCCATTCATGGAAATTTCGTTGGACAGGCCCCAAACCACGATGGAGGGATGATTATAGTTTTGCACCACCAACTCCTTCATTTGGGAGATGGTGTTCTCCCGACCACCAGGCATATGTTTGGAGATATAAGGGATCTCTGCCCAGACTACCATCCCCCGCTCGTCGCACAAGTCATAAAAATACTGGTCGTGCTGATAATGGGCCAGACGGATGGTGTTGGCCCCCATCTCGCAAATCAGATCCATGTCCTCGTCATGGTGCTCCTTCAACAGTGCGTTTCCATAACCCCAGCGGTCCTGATGGCGGGAAACACCGCGAAGTGGATACTCCTCACCGTTGAGGATAAAACCACGTTCAGGGTCGATCTCAAAAGTACGGCAACCAAAACGAGTGGAGACGGTGTCCAGCACCTTATCCCCCTCCAGCAGCTCCACCTTAGCCGTGTATAGATAGGGATCCTTACGACCATTCCAAAGGTGCGCATCAGCCAATTGGAAGATCATTTTAGCATCAGCGCTCTCAGCCACGACAACCTCAGAGCCTTCCTGGTCGCAAATCGTATAGCGTAGCTGCTGCCCCACCCTGGCATTGGTTACGAACACCTCTATCTCCACCTTGGCATCCTTCCCAGCCACCTCAGGCGTGACCATCAGACCAGGCCCACCATAATAATCCAGATCAAAATGGGATCGGCTGACACATAGGATATTCACATCCCGGTAGAGGCCACCGTAGAACGTAAAATCGGCCACCTGGGGGTAGACGGTGTCATTGGCGGCATTATCCACAGTGATAACAAACAAGTTCTCACGCTGCAAGGCATCGGTAATATCAACTCGCCAGGTAGAGTAACCGCCATCGTGGTGAGCCAGCTTTTTACCGTTGAGATATACATTAGCAGAAGAGTTAGCTCCCGTTATTTCCAGGTAATACCGGTCTGCCTCGGGCAGATCCATCTTATCCAGAGTCTTAGCATAACTGCAGATACCGCGGTAATAGTCGTTTCCTCCATCCTGACCGTCAATGTTGTTCCAGCTATGGGGCAGGTTCACCCAATACCAATCCTTTGGCAGAACTTCTGGGATCTCTTCTTTTTTTACAAACGCCCACTTGGCGTTAAAGGGATAGACATTTCTCAATGGAATTTCCTCCTTCGTTTGTTTGGAAAAGATGGCCTGACAGGGGCACTTCCCTACCAGTCCCCTTTTTGAGCGGAATCAGTCACCGTGCTTCTTTTTCAGGGCAGCTACGTTGGCGTCCACCTGCTTTTTATGCAGGGGATACCAGAACCACAGCACGGCGGCCAGCAGACCGAAACCCAGGGCTGGCACTAGAACGGAGATGTTGAAAATCCCTTCGGTAACATCGGGATCGAATGCAGTCGTCTCAGTGTATCCTATCATAGAAAGCAGAGCGCCAGTCAGTCCGGCGGCCGCAGCCTGACCCAGCTTACGGGCAAAGGAATACAACGCGTAGACAGATCCATCTTCCCGAATCCCATTTTTCAATTCGGAATAATCAATCACGTCGGTAATCAGTGCCCAGGACACCATGGAGAACACACCTAGTCCTAACCACGAAAGGCCCTGGAAACCTACATATACCCACACATTCTCAGGCCGGACAAAAAACAGGACAATATTGACAACCACCGCAAACAGGTTGGAAACCACGCTGACCTCGGCCTTTCCAAATTTCTTTGCCAGAGGCTTTGCAATGATGGCTGCTACAATCATACCTGCCATCATCATTACGCTGGAGGCTGACTGCGCAGCGGCGCTGTTGTAGTAGTTGGGGTAAACATATCCGGCCATGTTCTGCATAGTCAGCTGGCTGAGCAGCATGACAATTGAAGCAGCAATAATAGAAATAAGGGCGCGGTTTTGAATGGCATTTTTGAACATAGTCATGGTGCTCTGGGACTTGATCTGCTTCTGAGCCTCCGCAGAAGGAACCACGCGCTCGGTAACCAGGGAATAGCAAATTAAATAGCAGAGGATCGCCAAGACGGAGAACACACCGGCTGCAAGGGTCACTCGGCTGCCGATGAGTGTCTCCAAGCCATCTACCTTCTCATAGGCAATCAGGGGAAGACCTGCCCCAATGATCAAACCGGCCAGCATACCACCCATGGTACGGTAGGTGGACAGAGACTGCCGATCATCTGGACTTGCAGAGATGGCAGAAGCCATAGACCCGTAAGGAATATTGACTGCGGTATAGAATACAGACCCCCACAGGATGTACGTGATAAACAGATAACCAATTTTAATCCACATGGCAGCACCGGCCAGGGCGCTCTGGTAAATCAAGAAAGAGGCAATGGACACGGGCACACATATCCGTAGAATCCAGGGCTTAAACTTACCGTTTTGTGTCACCTTGCTCCGGTCACAAATACGGCCCATCGCCACATCGGTAAAGGCATCCACAAAGCGGGCCACCATCATAACGATACCTACAATGTACCCCTCAACCCCCATCACATCGGTGTAGAACTTCATCAGAATCATGGTGGAGAGGATGAAGGTGAAATCGTTACCGAAGTCACCAAAGAGATACCCCAATTTATCGCGTATGCCAAACGGCCGTACCGTACGCTTCGTATCCATAACTTAATATCCCTCTTTCTCATAAATTTTCTCCCCGTTATTACCGGAGCTTTTTGTAGTTGCATTTTAACAAAAAATAAACAATTCTGTGAGGAATCTTTTTTGTATTTTTAGTAATATTTTTGCACAAACTCTTTCTGAATCAGAAGATTCACATGATAATAAATTTAGAAGCAGCATAAATATTATTAAAAATGCTGAAATTTGGACAGAGGAGGTGTTAAAAATGTTTTATCTTGCAGAACTGCATTTTTTACAAGAAATTTTTAACAAATGCCATCTGCAAAGCCTTCTATTAAGTCCTGAATCCCTGTCTGAATCCTCCTTTGACCTTGGACTGCGCAAACAGCTGGGGATGGAGCAAAATTACAGCCATATGCTTCGCGGCCTAATTCAGCAAATCAAACCCAACACCATTTACAAGCTTACCGATCAATTTTTATGCAGCTATCTATTTCTCCAGCTTCCAGGTACGGCACC
>JAZQMD010000005.1:0-8204 GCA_045543215.1 Oscillospiraceae bacterium | reverse complement strand
AATTCATCAGGGCTCGTATCTGGGCTGCACAGGCCTCAACATCGCCATAGGGATACAAAAGCCCTGTCTGCCCGTGGCGAATCAAATCCTCATGGCCCTTAACTGCACTGGCCACAACTGGCAGCCCCACATACATAGCCTCCATCACATTAAAGGGTAAACCCTCACTGCGGCTGGCCGAGACGGCTGCATCAGCCGACTGGTGCCAGGGGGACATCTCCTTCACGTATCCGGGAAATATTACCCGATCCCCCACTCCCAGTTCCCTGGTCAAGCGCCGGCATTGGCTTTGCAGAGCCCCCTCTCCTGCCAGAACCAGAACAGTATAGCTTGGAAGGCTCTTCATTGCTCGGATCAGCACCTCTTGGCTCTTCCGATTGGAAAACTCCGCAGCATAGAGCAGCACAAAAGCCTCATCCGGAAGGCCCAGCTTCCGTCGGCATCCTTCTATCGCCGCTTGGTTCCGCTCTCTCAGCCGGGAAAAATCCAAGCCGATCCCAGGAATACACACCACCCGGCGTCCGAGCTGGAGCTCCTTTGCCAACTCAAAATCCCATTGGTTCATAGTCAGCAGCAGATCGGTCCTGTCTGCCATCCACCTCTCCGCCGTCAGCAATAGTTCCCGTTTCCATGCCGCAGTCTCTCCATCAAACAGATAGCCATGCACCACGTTAGCAACAGCTGGGCGCTCTCTCTTCCCCAGAAGCGCTGCTCTGGTAAAAAAGGCCGCCAGAGACGTATGGGTGCTAATTAAGGAGTAGCTCTCTTTGTCAAGCTTCTCCCGCAGAAGTCTGGTTGCCCTGAAATTGCCCAAGGCATTCATCTTTTTCTCAAAGGGCAAATGCAAGGTTTCCTCCGCGTAAGGAATGGAGGCCGACTTTCCACCACAGGCCACGTGAACCGTCCAGCCTTCCTCACTAAATCTGCGTAGATAAGGAAGATGGAAATTGAGTATATGGGAATATGTAGAGGCCGTAAACAATACTTTGGGGTTCATGGGCGCTCCTTCCTGGAAAAAGAGATTCCATCATGGCAGGATCTCCTGGTTCATAAATTTACCCCGGAAGAGGGTAGTCAGTAGAATTTTCACATCAAACAGGATGCTCCAATGCTCAATATAGTAGATGTCGCACTCGATACGGGCCTTAATAGAGGTATCCCCCCGTAGACCATTGACCTGCGCCCAGCCGGTGATTCCTGGCCGGACCTGATGCTTAACCATATAGAGAGGAACCTCCTCCTTAAATTGCTCTACATAATAGGGCACCTCAGGTCGAGGGCCTACCAGACTCATATCCCCCTTAAGAACATTAAAAAATTGGGGAAATTCATCCAGAGAACATTTGCGCAAAAAAGCGCCAAACTTTGTCTTTCGCCCATCCTTGCTGGTACTCCAACCGGTATCCTGCTCTGCGTTGACCCTCATAGAACGAAATTTATACATGTAAAATGGCTTCTTATTACGACCCACGCGTTCCTGACGGAAAATCACCGGCCCAGGTGACGACAGCTTCACCCCTATGGCGCACAGCAGCATCATCGGTGAGGTAAGAATCAATAGGATTAGAGAACCTGCGATATCCATGGTCCGCTTGCAAAAGGCATTGGCCCAGTTATCCAGCGGAATACGGCGGATATTCATCAATGGAATCCCCCCCAATTCATCAAAGTGAGGATTGGAGGGCATATATTCAGCATAAAACGGGATAATTCCCAGTTTTGTTCCCGCCTTTTCACAGGCGGCAATGATGTTGGGTGTGCGTCGGTAATCCTCCATCTCGATAGCGGATACAACCTCATCCGGATGCAACTGCTCCAAAACCCGCTCCAGATCCTCAAAATCTCCCAGGCGGGGAAGCTCTAATCCGCTCTCTTCCCTTCCAGCCACATAGCCCACAAGCTGATAGCCCAAGTCCTTCTCATCCTGGACAGCCTTCCAATAGGCACGGGCCATATGTCCACACCCCAACAAGAGCACATGCTTTTGATTATAGCCCCGCTGACGTAAATGGCGCAGACCTTTGCGTAAAATGACACGTTTCAGACTCAGGGCACCCATACTCAACAGGAAAAAAATAGCCAGAGTCCAGCGGGAATAATGCACATCATGCTGGACAAATAAAACACTGAGCAATGCCGCCATATCCAAGGCGCTGGCCTTCCAAAGCCGGGGCAGCTCCTCACGCAGGGGCGTCCTGCGAAAGGAACTGTACAGGCCAAAAGCGGCATAAGTGAAAAGGTGAAGCGCGGTAAGAAAAAAATTTAAAACCATATATTGAGATAGGGGAATGGCAATCACCCCACCCGGAAAGACAAAAAACCGAAGCCAAAAAGCGGTAGGCAGCATCAAAAAGATGATAACTCCATCACTCAGTACATTTAATTGATTAAACAGTCTTTGATTTTCTCTTATCATAGCCTACTCCAACAGGTTTTCATCTATTTCAAAAGCTCCGCCTTCAAATCCCATGCGCTCCAGGAAAGCTACGGTTTCCTCGTCCAGCCGGATAATCCCTAAGTTCTCCCTGTTCCACTCCTCCAGCATTTGTGCAATCTTCCGCACCCCAGCCCGGTAGGCCTCATCATCTTGCTCGTATCCCTCCAGCAGATCAAAAGCCTGCTGCCAACCCATCTGGTCGGAAGAAACGTAATTTACATATTGTTCCACCATCTCCAGTCCCCGCTGTGTCCGGCCCGTGCTCAAATAATACTGCGCCAGGTAAATGGGAATGGTGTTGGAATTCACTTGGGCCAAGCGCTCGGCGTACACGTCCGCCTGATGCCAGGTCTCCTCATCCACCTCTCCTTGCAAGACGCCATTTACATAGGAAAGCGCATAATCGGCCCACTCAAACCGATCCATATCCACTGCCCTAACCAAGCGCTCAAAGGTTGGTTTTTGAGTCACCAGTGTTCGAGCTGCAAGGTTGCCACCCAGCAGCACACCAAAAGCAGCTAACAGCGCCGAAATTCCCAAAAGAATTCCTGTCCTTACCTTTTTCCCCGACCAGGGCAGGGGGATAGTATCCCCACAGCATAGGTTAACCAGGGCAAACACACCGAAGGCCAGAGGCAGATAGGCATGGGAAGAAAATACTACCTCTGTGGCAGCATGGCCTGCCATAAAGACCAGAAGCGCCCCCAACGCAGGGACAAGAGGGTGTGCATCTTCCTTCCTGCCAGTCAATAGTACAGAAGCCCCCGATACCCCCAATAGGGTGAGAAACAGGGCCAGCCCCACCACTCCAGTCTCCACCAAAGCCTGGATATAGTGGTTGTGGGCATATTTTGTCTCATAATAAAAGCTTTGCACACTCTTAATGCCATTCTCAAAAGCGCCTACACCCAAGCCAAACAATGGGCTTCGCTGAAACAATTTCATACCATCAGAGAAAAAGACCAGACGCTGGATAGCATTTTGATTGGCAAACAGACCCTGAAGTCGGTTTGCAATAAATCCGGGAAGTAGTTTATAACCCAGTGGAATGGAGCCAGAACCCTCCAAACCATCATATCTGGCAGTCTCCAAAGCAATCTCCTGCTGAGCGGAAAAATTAAAGTAGACTACCAAGCTGTCCTCTGGGACGGTAAAGGTGGCTCCAGACAGTTCCCCTTCGTAAAGAACAGTACTGGTGTGCATCATAGTCTCCCTCTGGTTTTGGCTCTCCACCGTCACCCATACCGGCCCATCAGCTTGAGCAACTATCATATATTCTCCCGGTTGGGGATAAATGGCCCGACGCAGAACCTCTCCAGCTTGGAGAGTGACCCCACCCGTCAGATTATACGCCAAGAAGGAAAAAGCTACAATCACCACCAAAATACCCAAAATTGAGCCAAGCAGGGCCTTACCATGCCCCTCAAACCTTTGAGCCAGGCGATGTCCTATCTTCCAATCTAAAACGCATAGAGCCGCCCCACCCCCTACCATGCACAGCAGGGGAATGGGCTCTATCCCCTTCCAGGCCCCAAAGGCAGTTTGGGAAATCAGTCCCGCCATTACTACCGTAAGTACCAGGGTTTCAGCCATCAAAATGAACAGGGTCGCCCGGCGTTCTTTCCGCTCCAGGGCCAGATAGACCAAAAAGGCCAAGGCGATCATGGCACTAGCCCCCATACTGAAAGCCAATACAAAGGCCAAGGCATTAATAAACAAGCAGGTCTGATGAACCATTCTCTCCCGCCGTCCATGGGCTGAGACAGCCAGCCCTAAGGAGAGGAGTACACCAATTCCGACGCAACCTGCAAAAACGTTGGGATTCGTAAAGATAGAGGTCATACGGATCCCAACCTCCACCCCCGCCAACTCCATATAGTCAGGAGTAAACCATCTCAGAAAAGCCAACACAGGGGTACTGATCAGCCGGGTAGAAATAAGATCAATACTCACCAGCCCAGCCAAAGCTGCACAGCCTTCTAACACCGATGCAATCCACCGCCCGGCCCAAACCCCATCTCCCTGAGCCAGAGCCAAGAGAAAAATGGAAAGGCAAAAAGCCGTCACCACCTTTGCAAACTCATATAAGGCAAATTTTCCTGAGATGGCATACAACGTAGAAATTCCATCCATCAAGACTACTAGGGCCAATACAACCAAAGGCAGCTTAATCCGATCCCGTAGAGTAGTAAAAAAGAGAAAGGCCGTTACCGGTATTAAAAGGATGCAGGTCATTGTTACTATTTTAACTGTTGACACCTGACTCAAACATTGTGCCAAGAAAAAAAGTGCTATTGCCGCAAATAGCCCCCCTATCTGCCAGGGTTTCATAGCGGCAGAGAAGCCCGATGCTGCTCCCCCAATGTGTGTAGGTTTTTTTTTCATATTTCATCACCTCAAACTCCATTTTTCCTTTTCCGCGACAAAAGGGGCCGCTGCCTATACAGCGTCCCCTTTCCTTGGCAAAGCCGCTATAGAGGAAAGGCGCATCATCCTCTTGGCCCACAGCCACCGAATCCTCTGCATATCCCGGCCTCTTCCCGAAAAGAATATGGATGGAGCAAAATCCAAAATATATTGAATTTTTCTCCAAGCCCTCTACTCCATGTAGAGGGCTTGGAGAAAAGCGGGACCGAAGTCCCGCCTCTCTCACTTATTTAAATATAAATAATGCTTACAGATCGATATTGCTAATAAAGTTCATAAACATCTGAGCAACGTGGGAGCGAATAGCATTACCACCGGGGTTAAGCACGCCATCGCCCATGCCGTTGACTACGCCGTTCTCCGAAGCCCAGGCAAGGCCCTTCATAGCATAATCACTGACAGTGTTGGCATCATTAAAGGTACCAAGATCGCCAGTAGGCTCGGGACTGCCCATATAACGCCACAGCATCACGGCCAGCTGCTCACGGGTGATCGCTCCGTTAGGATCGGTGCCGTCGGACACGCCATTCTCCTTAGCCCAATCCATGCCCTTCTCGTACCAGGTAGCGCCACCCTCAGTGTTCTGACCATTCAGACGGGCCAGCATGGTCCAAACCATAGCGCGGGTGGTGGCTTCATTCTGGTCAAAAATGGTGGCATCAGTACCGTTCATAATGCCGCGGGCGCTGACAAACGCAACAGCATTGTTGGCCCAGTCAGTTTCCTTTACGTCAGTAAAGGCCTTGGAATTGTCCATGATCTTAACCTTGGTAGTACCAGAAACCGTGAGCTCCAGGCCATCCTTCGTGTTAACAGAGGTGGTAACAATTTGCTCACTACCGTCAGCCCCAACGATCACAGCTACAACGCCTGCACTATCGGAGTTCACGGGGATAGCAACGCTCAGTTTTTTGTCCCCAGCAGCCTTCACGGTCACAGTGGAGATGCCCACAGACAACTCAGGAAGGGGAAGAACCACAGTCTTGTCGCCTGCAGCGTCAACCACGGAGGAAGGCAGAGTAACCTCAGATTCGGTCTTACCATCAGCAGCCACATTGGTGCTGGAGGTGGTACCGTCGGGCTTATTAAAGGTGGTCTTGCTGCTACCATCCTTCTGGGTTACAACCACCTTCTTGGTGCCGTCAGTATAATCAGTAGTCTCTGCAACAGCCCCGGTATTCGCATCCTCCACAATAGTGGTGGTAGAACCATCTGGGTTTACCACAGTGCTGGTATTGCTGCCGCCAACACCACCACCAATGCTTCCACCGCCGGAGGGAACGTTAGCCCCAGGGTTACCCACGTTGCGCAGGTCTGTCACGTTGCCCGTCACGTTCTTCTTGGTCAGGGCACCGGTTCCCGTTATGACCAGCGTATCACCAGTGGCAACATAAACGCCATCCAATGTAAGAGCACCATCTACGTTGACTGTGATAATGTTGGTATCAATGTTCGTAGCATAAAGGTTACCATTCTGAATGGTCAGATTAGTGCCAGTCTTGACAAAAACAGTTTCTGTCTTCAGAGTCTTGGTATCCAGATCGATGACATAGGTAGAATTTCCGCTTAAGGTGATTGGGCTAATAGACACATCACTTGTAAGTTTGTATGTGTACGTACCCGGTTGGTCCTCGGTCCATTTGTCTATGCCAGTATCGGTCCCGTTTACCGCAAATGCGGAAACGGACAGGGCCGACACAAGCATACACAGAACCAGAAGCTTTGCAATAAACTTCTTTTTCATGGTTGCTTCTTTCTCCTTTCCATTTTACGGAATAAACCCGTTGTGAACGCCATACAGCAGATTCAGCGTCCACATGATCTAATTCCAAGGCGGGGGCTCCCTCGCCTTGGACCAGGCCCACGATAGGTTCTCATCTCCACAGAGAAATCGTGGGTTGTACCTTCTGCCAAACCAAGAAGCCCAACCTTCCCTCGTTCGTATCAGTTTCAGCCTCTTCACCCCCTTAACTAAAATCATCTTAGGAGATTATGACATCAACGGACAATACTTCGATCCCAAGCCTTCTTCCCTGTTTAGATCACCTAAGATAAGCCGAAAAAACACACTATTCCTTATGAATCGCCTATATACTCAAAACAACGCCATGACATAATCGGGTTACAGTATAGCACCAATTTCTTTTGGACACAAGATTTCAATAAAAAATTTTCTGCACAAAATTTTCCCTTAATCCCTTTATGTACATTTGTTTAAAAATTTTTCTTCATTTATCATGCTTAATTTTCTAATAAAGCACCTATTTTACTGCTTTTCCACTCATCTAAATCTTTTATTTTTTATATTGCCCCATCTTCTCTTCCAACAAACACCTTTACTCTTTGAAGAAAATTTCTTTTATTATATTAGACGACTATTTTCCTTACACGGTTCCCCACGCCAGCACTTAAAACAAACTTATAAAGAACAGATCCTTTCCAGTTAAATGATATGTCTATCCATAATAGCATAGTCATCTACTTATTTCAGAATGACATCTGCATGCAACAGCAGATCAAGCATACCTTTTATCGAAAAAACTGTGCATATTTCAAAATCCTGAATTAAATAAAAAGTTTGGCATTTAATTACTGCTCAGTCCCATAAGAGATTTTGGAAGCCCAACACCAAAGCAGCAAAAAGCCTTCCAGGTTATTTAACTTAAACCAGCAAGGTAACCAAATGGATCTATTTTCGGTCAGACATGGGACAGGCCGACCCAATTCTGAATTTAGCCGGTCTGTCCCATGGATAAGTCCCTAAATCAAGACCATCCCCCAACACTGGCCTACATGATGTGCTCCTCCGCACAATTATCCTCTACCCGAAACCCCATCTTTCCACGCTCAGCCACCGGAAACTTAACAATACTATCAGCATCAAACTTTGCACACAATCTGCGCTCCGGATCCAAGCGTAAGTCTCCTAACGGCTTTTTCGGTTTCTTTTTTTTCATAATATCTTACCTCATAATATAATAGTTTTCTTCCATTTAAAAAGAATCTATGCCATTCCCTTTTCTACAGATAGCATACCCCATTTTCTATCATATCCAGAATACAAACTATCTTCCTTCCCCGTAGAACCCAAATCTCCCGAAACTTTTAGAAAACTACAGTTAAAAAGCCCTATATATTTTTACTTGACAAAACAGCCCCTTCCATCTAGAATGAAAAGCATATATTAAAAAGCGATGAAGGAAAAAAGACACGGTTTCTTCCCTCTCAGAGAGTCGGTGGTTGGTGAAAACCGATGGGACACTCCGTGTGGATAACTGGTTCCTGAGCTGCTTACCTGAAAGGCCTATCCAAATAGGGTAAGACGTTTGGCCTCGTTACC
>JAZQMD010000004.1:0-19378 GCA_045543215.1 Oscillospiraceae bacterium | reverse complement strand
GCAAAGTAAGTGTACTTATTACGGGCCTGGCTCTCTCCGGCGAAAGCTTTCCAAAGGTTTGCTTCTGTCTTACTTCCCTTTAATTCCATGACGACCTTCTCCTTTTTTGACTTTAATTTATAGCCTCAAGGCAAAGGATCTGCTTGATTTCTTAGGTTCCTGACCAGTAACCATGTAGGTTACACCACTCATAAGCGGTAACATTCCCATCGGAACTAAGAATATTTAGTTCTGGCTTTTCACCAGGATTGAGCTGCTTTACAGTGAGGGTATCATCCGATACGGCGGCAACAAAGCCAATCCAGTGATCCTCCGCCATGGGATGCTCCACAGAGCCTACCTTCACGGACACGGCATAGCCAGAACCATGCTCTTTTTTCTCAACCACGGGCACATGCTTTTCCACAGCACCGTCAGAAGTATTGGGAACCAATTCCTCCATCTTCTGTCCACAGCAGAACAGTGGCACGCCCTGATCCACAATCTTCCATGCAATGTTCTTACAATGACTGCAATAATACAATTTGAATTCCATAATAAATTCCTCCTTTTTTAATGTCCAAACCAAAATTATATTTTCTTTTAATTAATGTTTTGTCGTGCAATTTGCGCAGACCCCGGTAAATAATATGCTATGGCTCTCCACCTCATGTCCCAAAGTCCCTACCTGAGCATCTAAAGCCGTATCATAAGACAACTCCAAGTCGATCACCGAGCTGCAACAGCGGCAGAGGAAATGTGGATGGTAATATGTCTTTGCATCATATCGCTCCACCGGAAAGGACATCCGAGTAATCATGCCCTCCTCAGCCAACAGGTTAAGGTTACGATATACTGTGCCCAAACTTAAATTGGGATTCGTTGGCTTTAGCCACTGGTAGACCATATCCGCCGTTGGATGATCTTCTCTGCTGCACAGGGCCTGGAAAATCATCTCCCTCTGACGAGAATATCGTTTAGCCGGCACATTTTTCCTCCTTCCTAATAATAATTATTATTTATAATAGCACATCTTTTCCAACTTGACAAGTACTTTTTTCGAAAAATTTTCCGAGAGTTTTTTATTAACTTTGATCCAAACTAAATCGCGGGGAGAAATTGAATCACAGGAGGATCTGCAATGAAAAAAAATATTCTTGTCCTGTCCCTGTGCCTGACCTCAGTCCTGGCACTGAGCGGCTGTATGAGTGGGGGCAATGACACCAATGCCGGCACCACCCCCTCTGCCTCACCCTCCACCGGCATAACCGGGGAAAACGGCAATAATGCTGGCATGGGTTCCACCTCATCCTCCACCGATACAGGCGAGGATAGCACCTATCATGCTGATAGCAACGGAACGGTAGATGGCAACGGTCAGAATGGAACTGGCAGCCAGAGCAATGGAGGCAATGCAAACGGTAGCACCAGTAAAAACTCTGAAAAACAAAACACCACCAGTAATTCAAACGGCTCGGAAGATGGTTTATTAAACAATGTTGGAAATGCAGTTGATAACCTGGTAGAGGATGCCAAAAAGACTGTGCGTGACGCCACCTAAACAGGCTAGGCAAACGGATCAAAACACCCGGATCAAAACTGGTTCGGGTGTTTTGGTTCTTTGTCTTTTCCACGCACATGGCCTCAGCCCAGCTTACCACATACAGCTGACCAGAATGCCTGGCGTAGAATACAATTTTGTACCTACCTCGCTAGCACACACCATCAATGCAGTCAAATCGTAACTCTACCTTGTTCCCAGGAAAACAAGAACCACAATTACACCGCTTTTTAGCCATATGACGTAATGGGCCCCATATCCATCCTGCCGACACACGGGAGGAGTAATTTATTCACGGTGCTCCTCATATCCAATATATTTTTCCAGTATATCCAGCGTCCCGCAACCGCCAGGTTCCTCCCCTATCTTTATAAAACCATGGGCCTGGTAAAAACGTTGGGCCACAGCGTTCTCTGGCGCACAACGTAAACGCAGCTTATCCCGGCCCATAGGCCGATAGGTGCTTATAGCCTGACCCAAGAGCTGAACTCCTAGCCCCTTAGAGCGGGCCTCAGGTGTCAAATAGTAAAAAGGAACTCCCCCCACTCCACCATCAGCATCTCGAGCAAAATCCATTTGAAGCACTCCTACCATCCGGTCCCCCAGCATAGCGCACAGGACACTGTTCTCGTCCATAAGGCTATGCTGCCGGGCATCGGACAAAAAGCCCTCTCCATTAAATCCCTGGAGTGTTCCATGGATGGTAACCCAAGCCTCCTTACGCGCCTGGTAATAAACCTCCCCCTCCTGATCCATGTCCATAGGGCGATACCAAAGGTTGGCATCGGCCAAGGAGTCCTTCCAGTCCTCCTTCCACCAGTTCTGTCGACTCAAAGTGGACAGTTCCATTGATAGATGGGAATTATCATCTTGAAAAACCACCCTTGGAATTCCACCATTAAATTCCACCAGAGAAACCGCAGTATTGTCGCTGTGGGGCAAAGAGGCGCTCTCTGCCACGGATAGACCCCGGAAGAGGCCCAGTGTGTTGCGAATGGCGGTACCATGGCTGAACACGGCAATGGTCTGCCCGTCGTGTCTGGCTGCCAGCTTATACAAGGTTTCTCCCACCCGCTGGCGCACCTCCTCCAGGCTCTCTCCACCAGGCACTTTCCACTCCGGGGAGGTGATGTTGAACAAGGCCAAAGTATCCCCATCCTCCCTGGCAATCTCGCCCCAGGTACGATCCTCCCACCAACCCATATGTACCTCCCGCAGACCGGGATCAGTATACAAGGACAGCCCCTTTGGCTTGTATACCGCGCTTGCTGTGGTCATGGTGCGAAACAAGTCACTGGAATATACCCCATCAATGGATATATCCTTGAAGCGCTCAGCCAGAGCAGTAATCTGACGGTAGCCGTTCATTGTAATTAGGCTGTTATACCAACCATGGATACGGCGGTAGAGGTTTCCCTCCGCCTCCGCATGGCGAATGAGATAAATTCGGGTCATGTCAAACGATACTTCCTTATTGTTATAAAATAAAATGGTAACTTTACCAAGGTTTCACCCCGCCAGTGAGTAGAGATAATTTCTCCAAGCCTTGATCCTTAGCAATGGCAACCAAGCCATCCCGCACCCGGACAGGGGCGTAAGGATCAGCAAAGCAAGCGGTGCCAACCCCAACGGCAGAGGCCCCAGCCAACATAAGCTGAGCCGCATCCTCCCCTTTGGATACCCCACCCATTCCTAAGATGGGAATGGAAACAACTCCCGCCACTTCCCATACCATGCGTACTGCCACCGGGAGAACAGCCGGACCGGACAGACCACCGGTATTCATCCTCAGCACAGGCCGCCTGGTATTTACATCAATACGCATTCCCCGCAGGGTGTTAATGAGAGAGAGGGCATCCGCTCCCCCGGCCTCCACCGCTTTTGCAATCTCCGTGATATCCGTGACATTGGGCGATAGCTTGACCATTACGGGAACCCTCCCCGCGTTGGCCTTGGCTACAGCCGTGACCTCCGCAGCCAGCTCTGGTCGGGTTCCATAGGCCAATCCACCCGCCTTCACATTGGGGCAAGAGATGTTCACCTCGATCATATCCACCTCAGCCTGGGAAAGTTTTTGGCACATTTCCCCGTACTCCTCCGGAGTATTGCCTGAGATATTTGCAATGATTCTTGTATCAAACTGCCTCAAAAAGGGTAACTCTTTTTCAATAAATGTATCTACTCCAGGATTTTGCAGACCAACCGAGTTAAGGATACCCATAGGTGTCTCAGCGATACGTGGAGCAGGATTGCCCTCTCGTCGGGTTGCAGTAAGGCCTTTGACACAGATGCCTCCCAGCTCATCCAGAGGGTAAAATTCCCCGTACTCCCGGCCAAAGCCGAACGTACCCGAGGCCACTACAATCGGATTTTTCATGGTCATTCCCGCCAGGGTGACAGATTGATCTGCCAAAAACTCCTTCTTCCCCGGGTACACGAATTTCTCCCGTTCAGGCATCCCAATCCACCTCTTTGGCGTCAAATACCGGGCCATCCTTGCACACATGTTTTCGACTGCCATCGATCATATCACAGGCACATACCAGACAGGCCCCCACTCCGCAGCCCATACGCTCCTCTAAGGAAACCTGACAAGGCACATTAAATTCCGCCGCCACCCTCACCACACTGCTCAGCATAGCCTTAGGGCCACAGGCCAAGACAGCATCAAAAGAGTCATCCTTCTCCAGCACCTTTCGCACCCCGGCATCCACAAAGCCGCATTGCTCTAGTGAGCCATCATCACTCATAATCACTACCTCTTTGCAGCATCCCCGGAAGTCATCAATCAGCATAGCCCGACCGGCATCCCGGAATCCTAGCACCGAGGTGCAGTTTCCCCAGGCCGTCTTAGCGCAGCCCAGCAGGGGTGGGATACCAATACCGCCTCCGGCCAACAAATACCTCCCACCTGACTTCACTTGAAAGCCGCACCCCAAAGGGCCAAGCACATCCAGCCTATCTCCCACAGACCGATTTGCCAGCCATTTTGTGCCCTTTCCCCGCTCTTCAAAAATCATACGAAGCAGATTATCCGGCTCATCCCCCTGCCAATCGCAGATGGAAATGGGCCGGCGCAGGAGTAATCCCTCTCCGCACTTAACGTGAAGAAACTGTCCCACGCCGGGCTCCATATCCCCCACTTCCAGCGTCATGGATGTGGCGTACGAATTCAGTTTCACGGTCTCTACTATGGTACACATACGCTGGGTTGGCATGTTCCCCCACTCCCAACTTTCTTCGGATTATATTACATAACGGTAACGTATGCCCTGATCTCATCCCTCATAGCAACAGCAGCTGCGTGGGCGGCCTCCTGATAGTCCAGTCCACTCTTACCCGTCTTTTGCCATGCGCACATGATAGAGCGGGAGGCATTGACAATAGCACCCCGACCATAGCGGTCAAAGGCATACTGCACATCGGTGGCAGTACCACCCTGGGTGCCGTAGCCAGGCACCAGGAAAAAGGACTTCTCCAGCCGGCGGCGCAAGGTCTTCAACTCTTTTGGGTGTGTAGCCCCCACCACCACTCCTAAGGCATTGTAGCCGTATTTCCCCGCAGTATCCCTGGCCAGTCGCTCTGTTAGATCACCCACCACCGTATACACCAGCCGATCCCCCGCCACCATGTCTTGGAGTTCCACCGAGGAGGGGTTAGAAGTCTTAACCAAAATAAAGGCGCATTTGTCTAGAGCCTTACAGGTTTCCAGGAAGGGCTTGATGGAGTCGGAGCCCATATAGCCGTTTAGGGTTACGCAGTCGGCATCAAATACCGGGCAGGATGTCTCCCCCACTCTTGTAACCCCCAACCATGCTTCGCTGTACGCTGTGGCGGTAGCTCCAATATCTCCTCGCTTTACATCGGCAATGACGAACAGTCCCTTCCCCTTTGCATAGGAAATGACCTCCTCCAAAGCCTCCATCCCTCGCCATCCCAGCATTTCAAAATATGCCGACTGAGGCTTAACAGCCGGCACGACATCCGCCAGAGCATCGATAAGTCCGCAGTCAAATTCCTTTACCGCCAGGGCGGCTGCCTGAAGGGTCTGTCCATACTGACCTGTATATTTACGCAAAATATCGGGGGGGACATACTCTATTCGGGCATCCAACCCAGCTACAGTGGGGTTCCTCTTCTCCCTAATCTTGTCCTGAAGCGTATCAAACGACATGGATCAGCCCTCCCGATAAATCATCTTTCCATCGGCAATGGTATATTTCACCCGCCCCTTCACTCTCCATCCGGAAAAGGGTGTATTGCGACTCTTGGAGGCGAAGCGAGCCGGATCGATGATCCATTCCTCGTTAGGATCAAAAATAACCAGATCCGCCTCCCCTCCGATGGCCAGTCTTCCCGTGTTAGAGCGTAGGATACAGGCTGGATTAATGGTCATTTTCCGCAGGATATCGGATAGCTCCATCTTTCCGGTATGATACAAGGCGGTGAGGGTCAAGGCCAATGAAGTCTCCAGCCCAACCATCCCACTTGGCGCCTCAGTCAAAGGTTTGGCCTTCTCCTCCATAGAGTGGGGGGCGTGGTCGGTCGCAATAACATCAATGGTGCCATCCTGAAGGCCACGGATGATTCCCTCCAAATCGGAATGGGTGCGCAATGGTGGGTTGACCCGGGCCATGCTACCCTGCTTGAGTACCTCCTCCTCCGTGAGCGTAAAATACTGAGGACAGGTCTCACAAGTGATCGGCACCCCTTTATGCTTAAACTGCCGGATAATAGACACAGACTTGGCCGTAGATACATGACAGATATGTACTGCCCCACCAGTCTCCTCAGCCAGCATGGCATCCCGCATAACCATCAATTCCTCGGCAATGGCGGGCCGGCCAGGCAACCCCAGTTTCCGGGACACAGGCCCCTCATTTACCGCATAGTTGCACACCATATCCTCATCCTCGCAGTGGGAGAGGATGGTCAAATCCTGCTGGGCCGCCAGAATCAGGGCATCCCGCATAAGATTAGCATTTTGGACAGGGGCTCCATCATCGGACAGAGCAGCTGCCCCAGCCTTCTGAAGGGCAGAAAAATCAGTGAGCCCAGCCCCCTTCTGCCCAGTCGTCACCGCTCCGATTGGCAGCACCCGTACACCGCAGGCTTCCTTCGCCCGTTGTAATATGTACGTGATCTGCTCCGGATGGTCCACCGATGGTCTTGTGTTAGGCATACAGGCCATGGTGGTCACTCCTCCACGGGCGGCGGCGGCGCAGCCGGTGGCAATAGTTTCCTTATACTCTTGACCGGGCTCCCGGAGATGGACGTGCATGTCCACCAGTCCCGCCGATACCACCATCCCGGTTGCATCAATAACCTGATCCGGGTTGGCCTTCAGTCCGTTGCCCAAGGCGGCTATCCTGCCGTTTTCCACCAGCACGTCCATCACCCCGCCGATGCCCCCAACGGGATCGATCACCCTTCCATGACGAATCAGCAATTCCAAAGAGATCCCTCCTTTCTTACTCAAAAACAAAAAATACTTACCAGCCAACGTATACACCGTTTCTGTCCATAATCTACATCCAAAATTATTAAATCTATTATATAAAATTCTCTTCTATTTCGCAATGAGTTTTTAGAAAACTGGGGACAATATCACCGAGGAGGGATTTAACATGAACACAAAAGGCATTCTGCCCATTCTTGGCATTGGCATGGCCGCCGGCGCAGTCATCAGTATGGCTATCAAGCCCAAGGATCAGGCTGTCATCAAAGAAAAAGCCGGTCAAGCTATGAAGAGTATGGGTGAGGCCATGGAGAACGTTTCCCACGCCATGGGCGTGCGGTAACCCGATCCATCTGTTCCAGATGTGGGCGGGAGCCGGGATCTTTAAATCCCGGCTCCCATCTTGTTTACTCCACCAAGTTGGCATCCAGCACCTTAGTATAAACATTAGCCGGTAGAAGTCCAACCTGTCGCTCAATTTCCTTGCCATCTTTGAAAAAAATAACCGTTGGGATTGTCATGACACCGTAACGCTGAGCCAGTTCTCCCTCCTCATCCACATTTACCTTTCCGATGAGAGCCTTACCCTCATACTTGGCCCCCAGCGAATCGATAACAGGGCCCAGCATCTTACATGGGCCGCACCACTCGGCCCAAAAATCCACCATGGCGATGGGAGCTGCGGGAACCGCCTTATCAAATCCCTCTTTATTAAAATGAATAACCATGACTCATACTTCCTTCCTTTCATTTTTATCTGTTTGATACATTATTTTTTTGTCCCATCCATCCAGGCAATTGCACTGTGTGCCGCCATCTGCCCCTCTCCCACAGCCTTGGCAATCTGAAGAGGAGCTCCTGTGCAGTCCCCGGCGGCATAGACACCCTCCACGCTGGTTGCCATATACCGATCCACCTTGATATGTCCTTGTTCCATTTCCAATCCTGGTAATAAGTCAGTGAGTGCCACAGAGGTTCGCAAAAGGAACACCCCTTCGCAAGGGATCCTCTCTCCCTTAGACTCCACCCCTTCTACCTTGCCCTCTCCCAATATCTTCAGTCCGCCCAGGGGAACCTTAGTCACCTGGCAACCGATGCCCTGAAGAAATTCTACTTCCTCCTCCAAATCGGGGGCGTTGCCCGCTACAACCACCGGTTTGCCCCGGTAAAGCATTCCATCACAAGTAGCGCAGTAACTTACGCCCCTGCCTAAAAGTTCCCCCTCCCCCGGCAGCTTGGCTGCTCTAGCCACACCAGTGGTGAGGATGACCGCCTTTGCTTGAACCACATCAGAGCCAATGCTGAGATAGCTTGCACCGTCCATGGGCATGATATTCAGTACCTTGCCCCGTCGCAGCTCCACTCCCATTTCCTCAGCCTGCTCTATCATGGTCGCCACCATCTCCCGACCACCCACCTGAGGCATACCGGGATAATTATCCACCCGCTCAGCCTTGGCCAAGGGGCTAGCCATGGGATCATGGGTTACAACCAGTACCGACTTATCCCGAGCCCTACCGTGGATAGCCGCAGCAAGCCCTGCCGGGCCGCCACCTACAATTGCCAAATCATACATGGACATACTCCTCCAAATTATCGCCAAAAAGGGCTGCCATAAGCTGGGCCACCTTAGGCTGGACAATTTCATAACGCATCTCGTTTCCCACCCGCTCGGCCCTCACCACCCCCGCTGCTTTCAACTTATTTAAATGCTGGGAGATACAGGACTGGGACTGACCAATAGCCTGTTCCATGCAGGTTACGTTATGACAACCGCTGCGCAACAGTCCCCGGACGATGTGCAGCCGTACCGGATGGCCCAGGGCTTTGAGCAGCTCCGCTTTTTCCTCGTACAGCTGCGCACTGTCGCACATAAAGCGTTCCTCCTTTTTACGTTAGTTTAAATTTTATAATATTATTATATTCTAATATTCTAATTTGTCAAGAAAATTTTTATTTTCTTATCGGTGCAGGGGAAAGTTTGAAAAACTGTTGCATTTTCTTTCATACCGGGGTAAACTAAAAAATCAGGGATTACCAGCCTTTTGTCCGGCCTTTTCCCGCCCATTAAACAGACAGGAGTGATCCACATGTCAGAAGAGTTGAGCCCCGCCATAGCACAAAATTTTATCCACGATTTTATTGACGAGGATATCGCACAGGGCGGTCAGTTCCAAGGTATGCGGGTTCACACCCGTTTCCCGCCAGAGCCTAACGGATATCTGCACATCGGCCATGCCAAAGCCATTTATATTGATTTCGGTACCGCCCAGAAGTATGGTGGCTTATGCAACCTACGTATGGACGACACCAATCCTACCAAAGAGGACGAGGAGTATGTGGATGCAATTCAGGAGGACATAAAATGGCTGGGCTATGACTGGGATGACCGATTTTACTTTGCCTCTGACTACTTTGAGCAAATGTATCTATATGCTGTAGAACTTATTAAAAAAGGGTTGGCTTATGTATGTGAGCTTACGCCTGAGCAGTTTAAAGAATATCGCGGAGATGTGTCTACTCCAGCCCGTTCCCCCTGGCGGGATCGGCCTGTGGAGGAATCTCTTGATCTGTTTACCCGGATGCGAGCCGGGGAGTTTCCAAACGGTAAATATACCCTGCGGGCTAAGATCGATCTGGCCAGCGGCAACTTTAACATGCGTGACCCGGTAATCTATCGCATCAATCATTTACCCCACCACCGCCAGGGGGACAAGTGGTGCATCTATCCCATGTATGATTTCGCCCACCCTTTAGAGGATGCCCTGGAAGGTATCACTCACTCCCTTTGCTCCCTGGAGTTTGAGGATCACCGCCCCCTCTACGACTGGGTAGCCAACAATGTTTCCATTCCTTACCACAAGCCCAGGCAGATTGAGTTTGCCCGCCTGGGAATCAATTATACCGTCATGTCCAAGCGCAAGCTGCGCCAGCTGGTGGAAGAGGGTCGTGTATCCGGTTGGGATGATCCCCGTATGCCTACCATCTGCGGCCTTCGCCGCCGGGGCTATACTCCCGCTGCCATTCGCAACTTTTCCGAGCGCAATGGGGTGTCCAAGGCCAGCTCTACTGTAGAATTCAGCTTTTTGGAACACTGTCTACGGGAAGACCTGAACCTGACCGCCCAGCGGGTCATGGCGGTACTCCGCCCTGTCAAGCTGACCATCACCAACTATCCCCAAGGGAAAAGTGAATCCTTTACCGTGGAAAATAATCCAAACCGTCCTGAAGACGGCTGCCGGGAGATCACCTTCTCCCGGACCCTCTATGTGGAAAGAGAAGATTTTTTAGAGGAACCCACCCCTAAATACAAAAGGCTCTATCCCGGTGGTCCCGAGTGTCGCCTGAAAGGAGCCTACCTTATCCGCTGTACCGGCTGCGTCAAAGACAGCGCCGGCAACGTGACTGAGATTTTATGTGAATACGATCCAGACAGCCGGGGAGGTAACCCCGACGATGGACGTAAGGTAAAAGGGGCCACCCTCCATTGGGTGGACTCCGCCACGGCCGTGGATGCTGAAGTGCGGCTGTATGATAACCTGTTTTCCGATGCCGATCCCGATGCTGGAGATAAGGATTTCATCCAGTGCCTCAACCCAAACTCTCTAGAAATCCTTAACGGATGCAAGCTGGAGTCCAGTCTGACCAAGGCTCAGGCCCCTACCTCCTTCCAGTTCATGCGCCAGGGTTACTTCTGCGTAGATAGTAAGGATTCCACCCTTGGTCACCTGGTGTTCAACCGCTCAGTCTCCCTTAAGGACGGTTTCAAACCTGAAAAGTCATAAATATAAACGGGGCGGTTGCTATCCGCCCCGTTTATTGCCTTATTTAAGGAGATATCTCTATGATTAATTTTAAAAACGACTACTCCGAGAGCGCCCATCCCCGGGTGCTGGAAGCCTTAGCCGCCCTCGGCTCAGAGGTCAATGCAGGCTATGGCGCCGATCCCTATTGCCAACGGGCGGCAGACCTCATTCGGACCCTATGCGCCGCACCAGAGGCCGCTATCCACTTCTTTGTAGGGGGTACCGCCGCCAATCTTACTGCCATCGCCGCCTTCCTGCGTCCCTGGGAGGCAGTCATCGCCCCTGTCACAGGACATATCAATGTCCATGAGGGAGGTGGGGTAGAGGCCTCCGGGCATAAAATCCTCCCTGTGCCTTCCCCCGATGGCAAGCTCCGTCCTGATGACATTAACCTTCTAATCAGGCTTCATAAAGACGATGCTATGGTTCTTCCCCGACTGGTCTATCTGTCCAACGCCACCGAGGTGGGCACCATCTACACCAAAGAAGAGCTAACCGCTCTTCGGGTATGCTGCCGCAGGCATGGCTTGTACCTCTTCTTAGATGGAGCCCGGCTGGGGAGCGGCCTCACTGCCCAAGGGGCCGACCTCACTCTCACGGATCTAGCCACCCTCACCGATGCCTTCTACATTGGCGGCACCAAAAACGGCGCCCTCATGGGGGAGGCCATGGTCATTTCCAACCAAGCTCTCCAACCTTACTTTTTCCGCGCCATGAAGCAACGGGGAGCCGTCCTTGCCAAAGGTTTTCTTCTAGGAATCCAATTTGAGGCCCTCTTCAAAGACGGACTGTACTGGGATTTGGCTCGTCACGCTAACTCTATGGCTCAAAGGCTTCAGACGGGTCTTAATGCCAAGGGCTACTCCACGATGCTAACCTCCCCTACCAATCAGGTTTTTCCTGTCCTTCCTAACTCCCTTCTCCCCAAGCTAAATTCAATATGCTGCTATGAAATATGGGACGAAGGAGAGAAGGCCTCTACCGTACGCTTGGTTACCTCTTTTAATACCAGCCAGGAGAGCGTGGATACTCTACTCTGTGGCCTGTAAAGGCAAGGGGCTTTTCATGCATTATTTTTCTACCCTACTTGTTGCAAATCCCCTAAGTTCCCTCCCGATCCTATTTCAGGATTTTCCTCCTTCTTATTCCTTGGATAATCCACAAAGCAGATGTTCAGATCCACATCCCCCTGAATCCCGGGCACTGATCCGGTGCAGCTGTATTGCCACATCTCAAACTTATATTGAAAATTAGGGGTCTGGCTATATCCTGCCAGCCAAAACTCATACCTCTCCAGCTGCTCCAAGTCCATTACATCATAGCCCTGATTTTTATTAAAATATACCATGGGTGTGTATCCGGCCGCTTCAATCTCTGCGCAAAAAGCCTTAATACATGCAGTCACCGTCTCGGGCTTTACATGATCGGTTCTGGCCTCATCGTGAATAATTTCCTCCCAGTCAAAAACCACAGGGTAGGTCACATTGTATCCCTCAATCCACTCCAAGACCTGTCTAGCCTCCTCCCGGGCCTCCTTCTGGTTCACTGACTGAGAAAAAAAGTATACCCCCACCTGGAGTCCTGCATCCAGAGCCCCCTTCATGTTGGCCTTAAACCACTTATCCTGATGGATGCCTCCACTGGCATACCCCCGGAATCCCGCCCGGATCATGGCAAAGCGTACCCCAGCTTCTTTCACCATTTCCCAGTTAATCTCTCCTTGGTGAGTAGACACGTCCACCCCAATATGACTGGCCCCGCCAGATCCGGTATAAATTGTAAATCCCCCTACCTGAACAAAGTGATCTTCCTGATATTCGTTCCGATCTACATTGGGATTGTCCCGGCCAGTAGCAGAATACCCGGTGTCCTCCGGCACAGATGGGGCCGAATGATCCCGCCGTCTGGCACAGCCTGCTGACAACAGGGCCAGGATAAGCGCCGAGATGACTAGTTTTTTCCAATCTTTCACACATTCCTCCCCCTTTTACATTTTTCATTGTTTTCTATTATACCGTAGTTCCTGGGGGAATCAATTGCTCTTTTCCATATTTTTGAAAGATTTTTTAGTATGCCCTCCTTTATTTGAAGGCATCAGGTTAGGCATATTTGAAATATCTTGAATTTTTATGATACAGAACCATTCATTTATCAAGGAGATTCCACCATGCATTACGAAAATATCTGCCCCGCCGTATTCACCCAGCGCCCTAACCGATTCATCGCCCATGTGGATTTAAATGGCGAGCGTACTATCTGTCATGTGAAAAACACCGGCCGCTGCCGGGAGCTTCTGATCCCCGGTGCTAAGGTCTACCTCCAGGACCTCGGCCCGGAGCATCCCGGTCGTAAAACCCGTTTTGACCTTATCGCCGTTGAAAAACTACGCCCAAACAAGCCTCCTCTACTGGTGAATATAGACTCTCAGGCCCCCAATAAAGTTTTTGAGGAGTGGGCACAAAGCGGAGGCTTCCTTCCCTCCCTCACCCTGCTCCGGCCGGAAACCACATGGGGCTCTTCCCGCTTTGATTTTTACTATGAAACCAAAAACGGCAGTCGGGGATTTATTGAGGTAAAGGGGGTCACCTTAGAGGAGGACGGCCTTGCCTCCTTTCCTGATGCCCCTACCATACGGGGGATTAGACACCTTGACGAACTTTCCATCGCAATTGCGAACGGCTATTCTGCCCATATATGCTTCATCCTTCAAATGGAAGGCATGTCCCTCTTCTCCCCAAACGACCGCACGCACCCCGCCTTTGGACAGGCCCTGCGACGTGCCCAGGCCGCAGGGGTTGAGATTCTCGCCCTAGCGTGTACTGTCACGCCAAGTTCCCTCACGGTTGCCCTCCCGGTCCCCGTTTCCCTTTCACTTAAATTAATTTAAATGAACATAATAGAGGCTTAGTTTAGATCCCCACGTGCCAGAATCTTTCATAAGATTATTTTACTCGGGATAAAAAGCCGGGGGACACCTAGGTCCCCCGGCTTTTTATCCTTCTCCTATATGGCGCAAAATATGCTCTTTGAGCCGCTCAAACGTCTCATCACTCAAATCATGCTCAATCTTGCAGGCATCCGCATCTGCAACTTTTTCAGCCACACCAAGATTTATCAGCCATTTGGTCAACAGCTGGTGCCGCTCATAGATGCGATCGGCTACCTCATGGCCCTTCTCGGTCAAGTAGAGAAATCCCCCCTCATCCATAACCACATAGCCGTTTTCCCTCAATAGGCTCATAGCCCGGCTGACACTGGGCTTTGAAAACTCCAGGTACTGAGCCACATCGATGGAGCGCACAGCACCTTTCTCCCCCAGGGCCAAGATGGCCTCCAAATAATTTTCGGCAGATTCGTGGATATGCATGGAGTATCTCACCTCAACACAAAAATTTTTCAGGCTACACAATTTTGATTGTTAAGCATTTTACCATATTTCGGGGAAAAATACAACTTCATTTTACCTTCTTTTTGAGTGCAAAAATTTACTTTTTTCTTCTTGCATATTACCACCTCCATAAACTGCTTCTCTTTGGTTTTATTAAATTAAACTAGGTAAGTAAAGATACTTCTTTTTAGGGTTAGCAGTTGACAACCCTAGTTAGCGGTAGTAAACTACAATTAGTTAAAAAAGACTAATTGTAAAATATATTAGGCAGAAATAGGGGGATTTTTATTATGCCGCTTACCATGCTTTCTATCGGCCAGCAATCCACCGTTAAGCGTGTCACCGGAAAGGATGAGACGCGCCAATTCCTCGCCAGCCTTGGTTTTATAGAGGGTGGTGTGGTCAGCATTGTCAATGAGGTCGGTGGTAATCTTATTGTCAAAGTCAAGGGCAGCCGTGTGGCTCTTGATCGAAAAATGGCATCCCGTATTATGGTCTAAAATTTCACACTCCCGTGTGGTTATATGCAAAGTGATCTATCCCATTTTTCTGAAAGGAGGAATTCTTAATGAAAACCTTACGCGATGCCAAAATTGGAGAAACTGTTACTATACGTAAGCTCAATGGCGGAGGGGCCTTGCGTCGCCGGATCATGGACATGGGCCTCACCCGAGGTGTCTCTGTCTATATTCGCAAAGTAGCTCCCCTGGGCGACCCGATAGAAATCACCGTGCGCGGCTATGAGTTATCCATCCGAAAGGGCGATGCTGAGGGCATTGAGGTTGAGTAATATCCCCTTCCCCAGCGCGGCATACTATAGAATGCCGCCTCTTTCTTTTCCCCTGGGCTAGCCCGTACTAATCGATAAGGAGGAATCCAGTTATGCAAATTAAACTGGCCTTAGCTGGTAATCCCAACTGTGGGAAAACCACCATGTTTAACGCTCTCACCGGCTCCAGTCAACGGGTTGGTAACTGGCCCGGTGTTACCGTGGAGAAAAAAGAAGGCAAATTGAAACGTGACAAAGAGATCATTGTCACTGATCTGCCCGGTATCTACTCCCTCTCCCCCTACACTCTGGAAGAAGTGGTGGCCCGCTCCTACCTGGTAGGTGAGCGCCCAAACGCCATTATTAATCTGGTAGATGCCACTAACATCGAGCGCAACCTGTACTTAACTACCCAACTACTGGAACTGGGTATCCCCATCATTGTGGCTCTGAACATGATGGACATAGTGCGCAAGTCAGGGGATCAAATCAACTCTGCCAGGCTCTCCAAAGCCTTGGGCTGTCCGGTGGTGGAAGTATCCGCCTTAAAGGGTGACGGTTTGGAGGAGCTGATGAAGCTGGCGGTGGAGGCCGCCAATGGTTCTTCATCCGCACCCGCCCACCGATTTTCCTACCCGGTAGAGGAGTCTATGTCTACCATTACTGCCGCCTTGGAGGGGACCATCCCTTCCTACACTGAGCGGTGGTATGCCATCAAATTCTTTGAGCGGGACGAAAAAGTACTGGAAGCTTTTACTCTTTCTTCTGATGTAAAAGAGAAAATTGAGCAAACCATCTCTGCTGTGGAAAATGCGTTTGATGATGATGCTGAATCCATTATTACCAATGAGCGTTATGAGTTCATCGCCAGAGTAGTAAAGGACTCAGTGAAAAAAAAGCGCACCGGTCTGTCCGTATCTGATAAAATCGACCAAGTAGTTACCAACCGCATTCTGGCTCTGCCCATTTTTGCCGCCGTTATGTTCCTAGTCTATACCATTGCTATGGGCAGCTCCCCTATCTCCCTGGGCACTGTGGGTACCGATTGGGCCAACGATGTACTCTTTGGTGAGCTAGTCCCAGGCTTTTTCGATGGTTTCCTCCTCAATTCTACCGGTGAGCCCATTGTCGCCGGGTGGCTATATGGGCTAATCCAGGATGGTATTGTAGCTGGCGTAGGTGCTGTGCTGGGCTTTGTACCCCAAATCCTGGTCCTCTGCCTTCTCCTTTCCATTTTGGAGGATATCGGCTATATGTCCCGCGTAGCTTTTATCATGGATCGCATCTTCCGCCGCTTTGGGCTCTCTGGAAAGTCCTTTATCCCAATGCTAGTAGCCACCGGCTGCGGTGTTCCCGGTATTATGGCCTCCCGCACCATCGAGCGGGATCGCGACCGGAAAATAACCATTATGACCACCGGCTTCATCCCCTGCGGTGCTAAAATGCCCATTATCGGCCTGTTTGCAGGTGCCATATTTGGCTCCTCTGCCCTTGTGGCTGTATCCGCTTTCTTTATTGGAATCGCTGCTGTAGTGATCTCCGGCGTTATAATGAAAAAATTTAAGGCCTTCGCCGGTGATCCCGCTCCCTTTGTTATGGAACTTCCTCCTTATCACGCCCCCTCTGTTGGCAATGTGCTCCGGGCCACTTGGGAGAGGGGCTGGTCCTTCATCAAGCGCGCCGGCACTGTAGTTCTAGTCTCTTCCATCGTCCTATGGTTCCTCCAGGGCTATGGCTTTGTGAATGGAGCGCTCCAGGCAGTAGAGGATAATAATGACTCACTTTTAGCTGTCATCGGCAGCGCTATTTCCTGGATTTTCTACCCCCTTGGCTGGCATGGGGATATGGCCTGGAAGGCCACTGTGGCTACCATTACCGGCCTTATTGCCAAAGAGGAAGTAGTCAATACCTTCGGCGTACTCTACCAGTATGCTGGTCAGATGGATCTAATGGAGGACTCCAGCCCCATCTGGGCGTTGGTAGCCGCCGATTTTGGGGCTGTCACCGCATACAGCTTTATGATCTTTAATCTGCTGTGTGCCCCCTGCTTTGCGGCTATGGGGGCCATTAAGAGAGAGATGAACAACGCCAAATGGAGCCTTGTAGCTATCGGGTACATGTGTGGCTTTGCTTATGCTATCTCTATGATCGTTTATCAGATCGTTGGCCTGCTTTTTGGGGAAGCTACCTTCAGCATATTTACAGTTATCGCTGGCCTGTTACTAGCTGGCTTGATCTACTTGCTCTTCCGCAAAGGTTATCAAGGTGAAGGTAAACATCTGCGTGCAGTAGATGCCGTAAGGGCCTAAGCCTATGGCAACTCTTATTGTTCTAGCTATTTTAGCTTTGATTGTACTTCTGGCAATTCGTTCTATCTATCGCTCCTATAAAAATAGGGGGTGCTCCGGCAGCTGCGGTAGCTGCTCCGGCTGCCCCCGCGATAGTCATCACGAGCACAGAGAACGATATTAATCCATCAAAACCCCTGCCTGCATAAAATGCGGGCAGGGGTTCATATTATCCTTTATATTCTCTATTCTTATATCTGCTCAGCAGATCATCATACTTATCACCAATAATACGAAAATATATCTCAAATCCCAACAATATGAGCAAAAAGATTAACACAAAAACACCAAAAAAGGCACCCCAAGCCTCCAATCTATTTGCTGGAAACCAATTAAACAGCAAAGCGGCAGCCAGTAGCAATATAAAAAATGCTGGAAAGGAAAACAGGATTCGTTTGCCATAGCTCATGCTTCCAATTACTCTCCCCGAGAAGAAAACAAACTGAATCACCGCACAGAAGAAAGAGACAAACGCCAACTGGAAGATTACAGAAGCCATAATCCCCCCCTCAAACAGAAGAGCATATATTAAGGTGTACGTTAAAGTGGTCAAAGAAAAAGTAAGACATGCCTTTGTTATAATTTCCACTAAGTATTCTAAAAAATATTTCACCGACGCTACTCCTCTCCATTACTCAACCCTAGCTTAGCCTTAACAATTGGTACATATTGTCTGGAAATAAAAAGCACTTCACAGTTACTCATAGTAAAACGTAGTCTCCCTTCAAATTCAGGCCTTAAAGAGTGAATTTGCCTTAAGTTAATGATACTTGACTTTCCAGCTCGAAAAAAGTCAAATACCTCTAACTGTTCTGTGAGCTCGTAGAGCCTCAATGGAGTCTCGTATACCTCACTTGCCGTATATAAGAATGTATGTTTATCCACCGTATCGATGTACAAAATTTCATCGGCATTTAATAAAAATGTCTCTCCCTTTTTCACTCCAGTCAGCTTGCGATCATCTGCCCTGAGCACGGCAATTAACCCGAGAATCCGCTCATCTACCCTTGGAAAACGAATAAGTACCTGCGTCTCCTCCAAGAATGAATCTTCTATTAACTCAATCTTCATCCCCATCACCTCCACATCAGTTTTACAGATGTAACTTAATTATACGCTTTGAGTAACAAATAACAAGATAGTTAAAACTAAGTAACACTTATTTATAACTAAGCCACAAAAAAATAAGTCTAAATAAAACAAATAAAGAACAGCCCTCTTAAGAGGGCTGTTCTCTATTGTCGGCACTACCTATTTTCCCAGGCCGTTGCCAGCCAAGTATTGTGGGCGCGGATGAGCTTAACTGCCGTGTTCGGAATGGGAACGGGTGGACCCTCATCGCAATCAGCACCGACTATTTCAATTAGCTTACACTAATAGAAAACGTATTAAATTATACTTCATTTCTAAAGACCTGTCAAGGACTTTTTGGTGACCCGTACGAGAGTCGAACTCGTGTTTGCGGCGTGAGAGGCCGCCGTCTTAACCACTTGACCAACGGGCCGCTTTAATCGCCACTTTCTCAAGATTCCCCTAAACGGTGTATCCTTAGACACACCGTTTAGGATTCTGGTGCGCCTTCACGGACTCGAACCGGGGACCCACTGATTAAGAGTCAGTTGCTCTACCAACTGAGCTAAAGGCGCAAATCTTACTCCTCCCTAAGTTTTCTGCTAACTGCACCCTCAAAACTGAACAATGTAACTTTCTTCCAAACGGACAAGCACCTGCACTTTCTCTTGAGGTCAAGCCCTCGGCTAATTAGTATCGGTCAGCTAAACACGTTGCCGTGCTTACACCTCCGACCTATCAACGACATAGTCTACGTCGAGCCTTACTCCATATAGGATGAGAGATCTTATCTTAGGGGAGGCTTCACGCTTAGATGCCTTCAGCGTTTATCCCGTCCGAACGTAGCTACCCAGCTGTGCCCTTGGCAGGACAACTGGTGCACCAGAGGTTCGTCCATCCCGGTCCTCTCGTACTAAGGACAGCTCCCTTCAAATCTCTTACGCCCGCAACAGATAGGGACCGAACTGTCTCACGACGTTCTGAACCCAGCTCGCGTG
>JAZQMD010000003.1:0-19875 GCA_045543215.1 Oscillospiraceae bacterium | reverse complement strand
TTTCTTGACCGCACTCATGCCAAACAGACGGTGCACATCCACAACACCGATACCACGAAGTTCCATGTAATGGCGGATCAATTCGGGCGCAGTACCAAGCAGCTTATGGCGCGTAATGCGTCGAATCTCAACGGCATCATCAGCAATCAGACGGTGACCGCGCTTGACCAACTCAATGGCAGTCTCACTTTTACCGACACCCGATTCGCCCAAAAGAAGAAGTCCTTCGCCGTACACTTCTACAAGAACGCCGTGACGTGTAATTCTGGGGCAAAGTTCCACGCGCAAAAAGCTGATCGTCGTAGACATGATATTGGTGGTACTTTCCGGAGTGCGTAAAATGACACGCCCATATTTCTGCGCCATTTCCAGACACTCAGGAAAGGCTTCCAACCCGTGAGCGACCACCAGCGCAGGGATCTCGTGGGAAAAGAGTCGCTCAAAACTCACTCTGCGCTCCTCTGGGGTCAAATTGCTCAGGTAGGTGGTTTCTACAAGTCCCATCAGCTGAATCCGCTGAGGCACAAAATAATCAAAGAAACCGGCCAGCTGAAGCCCGGGACGGTTCACATCCTCGGTTTTGATCTGCACCGTCTCGTATCCCTCCGGCGCATACAGAACCTCGAAATTCAATTCCTGGATTACCCTTCCAAGGGAAACAGAGTAACGACTCTCCACGGAAGATCACACTTTCTTATCAATTTGACTTCAGTATAAACGCATTTCCTGAGTTTGACAATATGTTGAAAAAAATTAAAATTAGTTATTGACATTTGACTCTATATTTTGTATAATAACGTTCGTCGTCTGGAACGGATGACCAACAGGGGAGCATAGCTCAGCTGGGAGAGCGCATGCCTTACAAGCATGATGTCACAGGTTCGAGCCCTGTTGTTCCCACCAATTTGGCGCGGTAGTTCAGTCGGTTAGAATGCCGGCCTGTCACGCCGGAGGTCGAGGGTTCAAGTCCCTTCCGCGTCGCCATTCAAGCGTCAAGCCGGCGCTTGATACGCTGCTATAGCTCAGTCGGTAGAGCGCATCCTTGGTAAGGATGAGGTCCCCAGTTCAAATCTGGGTAGCAGCTCCACAGAAATCCTTGGAGCCGTAGAGCTTTGAGGATTTTTGCTTTATAGCACAATTTTGCCGTATAAGTGTGACTATTACAGCGGAATTTTTGGATGCTATGAGTGTTTATTAAGCATGGTTTCAAGAGCCTCTGCAATATTACGATCATTATCTTGGAGGGAATGGGTGTACATGTTTATTGTTGTAGAGGCCTGTGCACATCCCAAGTGTTTAGAGACGGTTTTAATATCTGCTTGCTTGCGATCAGCAGGGTTGTGATGTGTGGCGCGGACCATGAAAAGGAATGTGAGAAAGTTGTTGCTCTGGCAGATTTTCTCTGTTGTAGCGGGTAATGGGATTTTGAAGAGTCTGATAGAGGGTGCTGTAATTCATCGTTTTCCCATTTTCTTGTAATTATTGCCTTTCCTCAAGGATGGCGGATTGATAATAATAGCTGGTTGATGATATTAGCTTCCAATGCGAAGCGATAAAATAGTTTGGTGCTCCAGAGCAATAGCAGCCTGGAAGTTTCTAGTCTGGCTTCGTTATTACCCCCAGATGGGAGTAAGTTAACGGCTTAGAGCCATGTCCAGATGCGGAAGGGGTCAGGCCCATCCACGCTCGGAATGCTTTGGCGGCGGTCATCCGATCTGTTGCCAGACTGCTGCACATTGGATCAGTTAGCTGCACCTCGATAACGCGTGTCAAACCGGATGCTTCTCACGGTACTTTCACCGATCATCT
Source organism: Oscillospiraceae bacterium (assembly GCA_045543215.1). Classification (GTDB taxonomy): domain Bacteria; phylum Bacillota; class Clostridia; order Oscillospirales; family Oscillospiraceae; genus DXYV01. The sequence goes on along the minus strand of JAZQMD010000003.1, from coordinate 18,066 downwards.
GGCCGTCGGAGGGGAATTCCCTTCTACATCTCCAGATATGCCAAAGCCGGGCTCGGAAAAGATTTGCCCAAAATTGTCGTAATAACCGAAGAAATAATTATATTTCTGCTCAAACTCCCGATCAGAAAGTTCGCTATCTGACTTTGAGCCGTTTTCCACTATATTGTATACGGGGTTTAATGGATCCAGTTCACTTGTTGGGTCGGAAACGGAATAGTGATAATAATTGGGGTTGAATATGGAATACTGAATCCAAGTATAGGCACTGAGCGGGTGGATCAAAGACAGATATTTATAATCGGTGTCCAGTTTGCGACCGCCTCCTCGCAGTCACAAAGGTGGCATCTACCGTCCTCTGGGGCGCAGATATCCGACACTCTTGCACTCCCTTCAAGGGTAATGCCCCACTTACGCCCGTAATACTTATCCTTGTAGATATAAGCCCAACCATCTGCGGTATGCTCAAATAGCTAGTTTTTGATTTGACGATAATTATATTTGGTAAGTTCCCGGAATAATTGGAAGGTATGGATCAAGGAGAGATTAGGCCCAAGAGAGAAGGTTGCGGTTTTAAATTTCGTTGTTTTCTTGGATTTGCTTATGCAGTAACACTCTCATTTATTTAAAGATTATAAACATATTACCTGTATGTAAAAAATAATGCCCTCAAATTCTTTCTGAACAAATTAATAAAGACGGTTCAAAAAACTTAATAGGGATTTGTTGATGTATAAATAGGAGGATATAGGCATTTTTGTGTTTGTCCCGATTAGCGAATTGAGATGCGCTTGCCTGGAATACAACCTAAAATGGAATATTCGAAAGAAGTGCTCCGAACCGAAATCTGAAATGGGTGCGGCATCCATATATCATGGATAGTGTTTACTACTGACACAATAAAAGAGGCCCCACGCGGAGGTATTATGTCCGGCTGCCGCTTACGCTTCTTTAGTGTCCCGCGTCTGTTCGTATAGGTCGGTTAACACAGTAGTGCGGAATCGTATTGGTGGATCTTATCGGTGAATCCTGTGTCACTTCTAATGGATTCACACATGCGGCGAACTTGTGTATACGAGAGCGGCTTATCCACTCTAAAGATAAACCTATCAGCATCGCCGGGGGTTAGGTGTTGAGCAACAATATCAGATAGATCGATATCCCTTTGTGCTGGCCGCTGCCTTTGTCCCAATCTCTGGCTGGTTGCGTGTCGGATGTGTTACTGCCCGGCTTACATGGATTACTTTAGCTTCGAGGCCCATGTACTCTCACTTTAAGCTTAGGACTTCCTCCAATCGCAGCGGATGCAATGCCGATATCCGTCAGGTACATACGATCGGATGCCTGTATAATCTTCTCCAAATTCTGAACAAGAAATTGCATTTGCTCAACGCTGTATTCCTTTGTTGGCTTGCTGGCCTTGCCGGTGACCTTGACGCGCTTCGATTTTAGCGGGCTCCTAGTAATGCCGTCCTCTATGGAAGCCTCCAAAGTTATGTTCAGCACCATTTTAGCCTTATGAATGGGAGCGCGTATACAAAATTGGGGTGGAGAAGGTATAAGCAACGGCTTCATTGGGCTGAATAAGAATATATTTGCAGAGTAATTAAAAAATAACTATGACAAGTAAGCTGTTGATAATTTATGAGGTCATCAGCTATTTTTTAGTTGTTGATAAAGTAGATAGGGCATGGACCAGGACCGGGTAACTGCCGACAGGCGAAGACTGGCGCATAATGAAAACAGATGAACGGCGGGAAAAAATATTGCCTTAAGGGTAAGAACACTATGACTTATCCTTAAGGCAATAATACGTATTACATATAATATGACTATTATCGACTTTTTTGCATAAACAACCGCAGATGTTTACACTTATAGTCAGTACACCTTTTGTAAAATTCTTACTTGTAAGGTAAATAATTTATAACAATCATTTTATTCCTCAATTAGTTTATAAAATGTTAACTCAACACTATCGTCAATTTTAAAAAGACCATAAATTGGATAAGCGTCATTGTCATCAGCATAACCATTTTTGGCACTAGAAAATTGGTTATGCTCATGATCATAAGATAAAGAATAGTCGATCGACCCATCTTGAATATTATATGTACCAGGTGCTTCACCTTTTTTAATAATAATTGCTGAGGGCCGTGAACTGGTACGGGCCTTTGGTGATGGATACGGTATGCTTAAATCTAAGTAATAATCAGCCCATGGGACACAAGACTTAAGAGCAATCTGGCCATTCTTTAAACGCACTACTTTCCAGTGTGATTTTGTAGGATCAAGCCAATCGTGCATTGTTAACTTAGACCCAGTCTCTGTGATCTGCACTGAATCAGTTACAGTTCCATTACAGTATAACAGACTGCTGGTTTCATCTTTTTTACGTTTAGTGCAGATCACATAGGTTGCCCCAACGTTAACGCCATTAATGTCTTGTATATATTCACCGGGTCTAGCATTTGTATCTTTTATGTAGTTGCTGTTTTCTAAAATTGAGGATATAAACGTTTTAGCAATAACATTCATACCGGGAACCCGAGGATGTATGCTGTCAGGGCCCATATAGTGGTCAAAGTTGGGACTCCCCTGATAGATAATCCCATTCCGATCTAGATCCACTACATATACGCCATAATGTTCAGCTATTTTACGAACAGTATCATTAAAATGATCTTTCCGAGCCTTTCTAGCGGCGGGGGGATATTTATACTGAATTTGTGTGAAACAGTAAATTTCCGCATCGGGGTAATGCCATAACATGCGGGCAATCATAAGTGCGTAGGCCTCGGCAGTACTTGTTGGAGTTTTATAGATATAATGGCCATCTCCAGTTGGAGTAATGAGAGCATCGTAATCAATCTCCTCCTCCTTGCCCATGCTTTGGGGCATAAGATGAACATCATTTTGGCCGAGATGAATCGCAATGATGTCAGGCTTCTCACCTGCGTTAGGTGGGGTATCATCATGAAGCTGAACGCAACGATTTATATAAGCCCCCTCGACACCAAAGCAGGGGAGATAGACGCACGATCCGCCGGCAGAGTTGTTTACCAAGATCCTCATGCCCAAAGTAGCGGCCGTCTGATACCACCACATGTCTTGAAGACCTACACTTAGCCGTTCACGAGTATTGTTATAGTAATATCGGTAATTTTTAAGGGTGGAGTTAGTCGTCTTTACCGTAGTACCAGTAGATACATTCATATAGGTGGACATACTGTCGCCCAGAACAGAGATGGATCTGCCCTTTAGTCCAGATATGCTGCTCTCAGTTGAGGAGGAAACCGTAGCCATTGCTGATTTCAAAAATGGTAAAAAAGTGAAAGCTATTGTTAATAAAAAACATATTGCTCTAGACTGCACACGACTCTTACCCACTAAAAATTCCTCCTAATTATTTACCAAATCAAATGAAAGACTGCACATTAAGAAGATGTATAATAGAAAATGTGTAATTTTTTTCATTATAGTAAAATGTTTCCTTCATGTCAATAAAATTAAATTAACAATTAAACGCAGATAAAATTTTATATAAAAAAAGAATATTTTCCTATCGCTTTTTTGGAGAAAAGATGATAGGATAATAACTCGAGAGGATTCCTCTCAAGATTAATTAGCCTAACGACCAATAGGAGGAAACAGAATGAAGAAGAAACTTGCTCTTGCACTAGCTGGAGTTATGATGCTCGGACTATTTGCCGGGTGCGGCTCCAAAAACGTGGACAGTAGCCCGAGTTCCAGTGGATCTATATCTGATGCACCCAATGATTCCGTTGCTCAGGAGCTGAACGTGGGTGTATTCTACTACGATTTTTCCGACGTATATATTTCAACTGTCCGTGCCAATATGGATACCATGTTGGGCGCGCTGGGTGTGAAATACACCAACTATGATGCTGCCGGTAGCCAGCCTACCCAGACTGACCAGGTCAATACTGCCATTACTGCGGGTGCCAATCTGCTTATTGTTAATATTGTGGAGACGGCTACCTCAGCGCCCGCCCAGGACATTGTGGAGGCTGGTCGCTCGGCTGGAATCCCGGTGCTCTTTTTTAATCGTGAGGTGGCTGATGAGGTTATCAATAGCTATGAGAAGTGTGCTTTTGTGGGCACCAACGCTCTCGATGCCGGCCACATGCAGGGTGAGATGATTGGAAACTACCTGCTGGAAAACTATGATGCTGTTGACCTCAACGGTGATGGTTCCATTTCCTATGTTATGTTTAAGGGACAGGAAGGCAATGCAGAGGCTGAGGCTCGCACCCAGCTTGCTGTAGAGGATGCCAATGCGCTTTTGACTGCGGCAGGAAAGCCCGAACTGGCTTATTATGATGCTTCTGCTGCAACCAAATACCTGGTAGACACAAACGGAAAGTGGTCTGCTCAGGCCGCCAACGATTACATGGTTTCCTTGTTGGGATCCTATAATGAGGATAACAACAACATGGTGGAATTGGTTATCTGTAACAACGATGGTATGGCTGAGGGCGCTATTGCAGCCCTGCAAAATGTGGGTTATAACAACGGTGAGGGTACCACCATTATCCCCGTCTTTGGTGTGGATGCTACTGATTCAGCCAAAGCGCTGATCCAGGCTGGAAATATGACCGGCTCTATTAAGCAGGATGCAGAGGGTATGGCTGCCACTATTACTACCTTGGTGGAGAATGCCCAGAGCGGTGTGGAACTGATGGCCAACACCGAACAGTACGTGGTGGATGAAAACGTGGATAAAATCCGCGTGCCCTACGCCATGTACGACGCTAATACCCAGGCATAATTTAGCAAAGAGATTGCCGCCCCAATATGGAGCAAACAGAGGACAAACGGGGCTGTCATTTGGCAGCCCCGTTTGTCCTCTGTGAAGCCTTGGGTTTTGTTTTGCCACCCTGGTGGCAGAATGAAGGCGAGGGCTTTACCACCAGAGAGGAGGAAAAATATGAAGCAGCCAGCACTGCTTGAGATGCGCGGCATCAGCAAGCAATTCCCCGGTGTCAAGGCTTTGGATAATGTCAATCTCACGGTTCGGGCCGGTACAGTCCACGCCTTGATGGGGGAAAATGGAGCGGGCAAATCTACTTTAATGAAGTGCCTGTTTGGCATTTACAGTAAGGATAGCGGTACTATTACCCTGGACGGAAAAGAGATCAATTTCAAAAGTTCGAAAGAGGCCCTGGAAAACGGTGTAGCTATGGTTCACCAGGAATTGAACCAGGCGCTGACCCGTACAGTAAAGGATAATTTGTGGCTAGGCCGCTATCCCAAGGTGGGCGGATTCATTGTCAGTGAGCGGATTATGAATCAAAAAACCAAGGAAATTTTTGATACACTCCAGGTAAATGTGGATCCTGGGGCTGTCATGTCTACCATGCCGGTGTCCAAGCGGCAGCTTGTGGAGATTGCGAAAGCCGTGTCCTATGATGCCAAGATTGTAGTTTTTGACGAACCAACCTCCTCTCTTACCGAGGCAGAGGTAGAGCATCTATTCCGTATCATCGACATGCTGAAGAAAAAGAACTGCGGTATTATTTACATAAGCCATAAAATGGAGGAAATTCTCCGCATTAGCGATGATGTGACCATTATGCGTGACGGGACCTGGGTGGATACCCGCCCGGCAAGCGAGTTGACCATGGAGGAGATTATCCGCCTGATGGTGGGCCGAGAGCTAACAAACCGCTTCCCGGTAAAAACCAATAAACCAGGGGAGGTTATTCTGGATGTGAAGGGAATCACTGGAAGATATACCCGCCTAAAGGATGCTACCTTCCAGCTTCATAAAGGAGAAATTCTTGGTATTGCGGGGCTGGATAGCTCAGGGCGTACTGAGGTTTTGGAAAACCTGTTTGGCACCATGACCCGGGATGGGGGGCGCATCACTCTTCACAACCGAGAGATCAAGAACCGATCTCCCCAAGAGTCTATTAAAAACGGTTTTGCCTTGCTGACCGAGGAGCGCCGGGCTACCGGTATCTTTGGGATACGGGATATCCGGGACAACACAGTGATTTCCAGTCTGAAGGATTATCTGCTGGGCGGTGTCTGCCTGAGCAACAAGCGCATGGCGGAAAAGACCGAGTGGGCCATTCAGGCGATGCATATTAAGACTCCCTCTCAACGTACCCAGATTCGTTCCCTTTCCGGTGGCAACCAGCAGAAGGTCATAATTGGCCGGTGGTTGCTTACAAAGCCGGAGGTACTGCTGCTGGATGAGCCAACCCGAGGCATTGATGTAGGAGCGAAGTATGAAATTTATCAACTAATGATTGACCTGGCTAACGAGGGGAAGGGCGTTATTATGGCCTCTTCCGAAATGCCTGAGTTGCTGGGCGTTTGTGACCGAATTTTGGTCATGTCCGGAGGGCGGATAGCCGGCGTGGTAGATGCCAAGAGCACCAGTCAGGAGGAGATCCTCACCCTGGCTGCCAAATATGTGTAAAGAGGAGAAAAGGATCATGAGCAAAGATTCCAAAAATTTGGCAGCCAGGGTGACTCGGATGGATGCCAAGCAGGTGGGAAATGTCCTGCTAAACAATGCCTTAATTATCATTATGCTGCTGGTGGCTGCCTATGTGGCTGTTACCAAGCCCTCTTTTTTAAGTCCCCGATCCCTGGTTAACTTACTGTCCCTGACGGCGGCTTACTTGCCGGTGGCCTTGGGGATTGCAGGCTGTATCGTATTGACTGGAACCGATCTATCTGCCGGGCGTGTAGTTGGAATTACCGCTTGTATCTCTGCGTCTTTGTTACAGGCCTCCGATGCCGCGAATAAAATGTGGCCCGAGATTGGCACCCTTCCAATTCCGGTGGTCATTATAATAGCTATGGGCTTGGGTGCCCTCATTGGTGGGTTTAATGGTTTTTTTGTGGCCAAGTTCAAGCTTCATCCTTTTATTGTTACCCTGGCTACGCAGTTGATTCTATATACTTGTCTGTTGCTTTATGTAAACATGGGCAATAACAATGGTATGGCCATTTCTTCACTGGACAAAGGGTATCGTGACTTTGTGGTAGGAAACCCACCGTTGCTGACCTGGGGGGAGATTAAAATCCCCAATTATGTGATCTATGCAGTGATTCTCACCGCTGTTATGTGGTTTATCTGGAATAAGACGACCTTTGGAAAAAATATGTTTGCCTTGGGTGCTAACGAGGAAGCCGCCAGGGTTTCCGGTGTTAATGTGCTGAGGACCACAGTCCTAGTATTTGCCTTGGCCGGTGCGATGTACGGCTGGGCAGGTTTTGTGGAAAGCGCCCGTATTGCCTCCAATACGGCCAATACCGGCGTGAACTATGAGTTGGACGCCATCGCCGCATGTGTAATTGGCGGGGTATCCTTTGTTGGAGGCATTGGCAAAATCAGCGGTATTGTTATCGGCGTGATTATGCTCCGCCTAATCTTTGTGGCCCTACCATTGGTGGGTATGGATCAAAACCTACAATATGCCATCAAGGGGGGAATCATCCTGTTTGCCTGCGCTTTGGATATGCGCAAGTACCTGGTGAAGAAATAAGTCTTGTAAAACAGACTTTCCGGGCGTTCCTCCGCCAGACAGCGGAGGGGCGCTTTTTTGGGTTAAAAGGTAGAAAAGGAAAAGCGGGTAATGTGATCATATACTGTGTCTGACCGCAGGATAGATGAAGGGAAGGAAGGGTGATTGGGGGAGTCTGGGAAAAACTGGCTCTCCAGACAAAAAGCGTGGCGGGGGCCATAGAGGGCACGCCCTTTACCGGGGTGGCCTTTCTCAACGAAGTTGGCGGTGTAAAATTGAAGTCCGGGGAGGGTAGTCTCTACCTCCATGGCGATGCCGGTGGCTGTGCAGGCAGCGTGGGCGGCGGGACACAGTACGCCCTGAGGACCATCCAGTACATAGTTGTGGTCATAGCCGCAACCCTGAATCAGTTGAGGGAAAGGCTCATTAATATAGGCACCGATGGGGGTGGGAGAGCGTAAATCCATGGGACTTCCCGCCACATCTTCTATCCAGCCTAGGGGAATACTAGTGGTATCAATGGGGGTATAGCCTCTGGCGTGTATGGTAATCTGTTGAGCCAACACTTGGCCGGAGCTGTGTCCGGCCAGGTTGAAATAAGCATGGTTAGTAAGGTTACAGAGGGTGTTCCGGTCAGTTTGCGCCTGATAGCGGATGGAGAGAGTGGAACCCTCCAGAGTATAGGTCACTTTAGCCTTCAGATTACCCGGATAACCTTCCTCCCCGTGGGGGCTGTCCAAGGTAAGCACAGCCTGGGTGGGAGTGAGCCCCTCCACTGTCCATACCCGGTGGGAAAAGCCAACGTTTCCTCCGTGAAGATGGTTGGGGCCGTTGTTTATTGTCAGGTTATATGCCCGACCATCTAAAGAAAAACTGCCCTTTGCAATACGATTGGCGTATCGGCCCACCACCGCCCCAAAATAACCATCCCGAAGGATATATTCCTCCAGCGTATCATAGCCTAACACTACGTCTATAGGGTAGCCATTTCTATTCGGAACATACAAAGATTGGAGGCAGGCGCCAAATGTGATAACCCGGCATGACAGATGGCCGTTGTCCAGTGACAAAAGATCCACCGGTATTCCGGAAGTGGAGGTGCCAAAAGGTTGGCGGGAAGGCTGCTTCATAGGTAGTTCTCCTATCATAGTGGTGATGGACCCAGTGTATCAAACGCAAGAGGAAAAGGCAAATTGCCAGGGACATTGTGAAAGTCGCCCCTGTGTGCTATACTATTTTGAATTAAAATATAATGGAAGAGGGCTTTTGTGTTGATACGGAAATGGTAAATATACCAACGCCCTTTCCTGAATGCGGCTATCCTGTTTAAGGGTCGGCGCGAGAATAGAAAAACGAGGTGCTTTTCTATGAGTTCTTATAAACAGCTCCTCCAGGCTTTAAACACTGGAGTCCATGACCGGACCTTGGAGGGCCTGTATGCTATGGACGGCAGCCGGGACAGCCTTGACCGGGCCCGGATCCGCGCTATTCGGGTGACTGAAGGTCTGGTATCTGCCTTTCAACCGGGAGAGGCTCCCGCAGTTTTGTTCAGCGGACCCGGGCGCACGGAGATTGGTGGAAATCATACCGACCACCAGCACGGCCGGGTGCTGTGTGGCAGTGTGGATCTGGATATGCTCTGCTGTGCTGTTCCAAACGGAAAGCCTGTGATCCGTGTCCGCTCTGAGGGATATCCTGACCTGGAGGTAGGTCTTGACTGCCTCCGGCCCAGGGAGGAAGAGCGCAATACATCAGCAGCCTTGGTGCGGGGAATAGCCTCTAAAGTGGAGGAGATGGGATATGCCTTATCCGGGTTTGATGCCTATGTGACTTCCAGTGTTTTGTCAGGCTCCGGCTTGTCTTCCTCTGCTGCATATGAGGTGCTGATAGGCAACATATTAAACCGCTTTTGCTGTGGCGGGGAGCTGGATTGTATCCAAATTGCGAAAATTGGGCAGTACGCCGAAAACATCTTTTTTGGAAAGCCCTGTGGGATGATGGATCAGATGGGATCCTCCGTGGGGGGAGTGGTGGCCATTGATTTTATGAAACCCCATATCCCGGTAGTAAAGAAAGTGAATTATGATTTTACCAAGTCAGGCTACGCTCTTTGCATCGTGGACACCGGCTCCTGCCATGCAGACCTTACTGGCGATTATGCCGATATTACCCGGGAAATGGAGGCTGTGGCCGCCTGTCTGGGAGGTCAGGTGTTACGGGACATACCTGAGGCGGTTTTCCGTACGGCTATCCCAGCCTTGCGGGCCAAGTGCGGTGACCGAGCCGTACTGAGAGCCTTTCATTTTTATGATGATGACCGCAGGGCGGTGGAAGAAGCCCAGGCTCTGGAAAAAGGGGACTTTGATTGCTTTCTGGCGCTGGTGAATGCATCCGGGTTGTCCTCCACCCTTCATCTGCAAAATACCTGGTCCAGTTCCAATCCCAGACAGCAGGCGATTCCCCTGGCCCTTTCCATAGGGCGGGAGTTGCTGGGGGGGGCTGGAGCCATCCGGGTTCATGGAGGAGGCTTTGCTGGGACGATTCAGGCCTTTGTTCCTAATGGAGTGCTCTCCCACTTCCGGAAGGGAATGGAGGAGCTTTTGGGGCCTGATAAGTGCCATGTTCTCCACATCCGTCCTCAGGGAGGGTGCATCGTGGCTTTTTAAGCCGAAGAAGGGTGCCACAAAGCGGATATGAGGGTGGGAAAATCCATAAGAAAGGTGAATTTGTATGATTGACGCAGCTGTTTCCAAGCTGGTCGCCTACGCCTTGCGCACAGGCCTAATTGAAGAAGGAGAGCAAATTTGGGCGGTCAATGCCATTCTGGATGTGATGAAGCTGGATAGCTACTCTGACACTGGAAAAAAATGGGAGAAAATTGACCTCCCAACTGTGCTGGATGAGCTTATGGATGACGCTTATGCCCGTGGAATATTGAAGGAAAACTCCGTGGTCTACCGCGATCTGTTTGATACCAAACTCATGGGGCGGCTCACCCCCAGGCCGTCCCAGGTGGTGAAAAAATTTCAGTCTTTGTACCGGGAGGATCCCAGGAAAGCTACGGATTGGTATTACGCTTTTAGCCAAAATACAAATTATATTCGCCAGGATCGGATTGCCAAGGACATACAGTGGAAAACACCCACAGAATATGGAGAACTGGACATTACCATTAACTTGTCAAAGCCGGAAAAGGACCCAAAGGCTATTGCCGCCGCCCGGAACCTGCCTGCCTCTGATTATCCCCGGTGTCTACTGTGTGCTGAAAATGAGGGATATGCCGGCCGGGTCAACCATCCCCCGCGGCAGAACCACAGAGTAATACCGATTTCTATCAATGGCTCTCCTTGGTTTTTGCAGTACTCTCCTTATGTGTACTACAATGAGCACTGTATCTGTTTCAGTGGCGCTCACACCCCTATGCGGATTGATCAGGCATGTTTTGCTAAATTGTTAGATTTTGTCCGCCAGTTTCCCCATTACTTTGTAGGCTCTAATGCTGACCTGCCCATTGTAGGGGGATCCATTCTGGCCCATGATCATTTCCAGGGGGGACGGTACATCTTTGCCATGGAGAAGGCCCCGGTGGAAATTCCGTTTGTATTCCCCGGATTTGAGGATGTAAAGGCTGGCATTGTTAAGTGGCCCATGTCGGTGGTGCGTATTGCCTGCGAGGATGGATGCCGCTTGGTGGAGCTGGCTGGGAGAGTACTGTCTGCATGGAGGGGCTATTCTGATGAGAGGGCCACTGTTTATGCTCAGACTGGCGGTGTGCCCCACAATACAATCACCCCAATTGCCCGCATGAGGGATGGTAAATTTGAATTGGATTTGGTGCTACGCAATAATTTGACCACTAAAGAGCATCCTTTGGGGCTATATCATCCTCATGCGGAGCTTCACCATATCAAGAAGGAGAATATTGGCCTGATTGAGGTGATGGGGTTGGCCGTTCTTCCAGCCAGACTGAAGGAGGAGCTGACCGCCGTGGTCAACGCTCTGATGGAGGGAAGAAGTCTGAATGCGAATAAACTGACTGAAAAGCATGCTTGCTGGGTAGAGAGATTTAAACATAGGTACGATATGACAAGAGAAAATACTGTGGATATTGTGAAGAGAGAAACCGGCTTAGCTTTTGCTCAGGTGTTGGAGCACGCCGGGGTATATAAACGGACGGAGGAGGGAAAAACGGCCTTTCTGCGTTTTTTAAAAACAGTATAGATTGGGGAATGAGCCCCCTCCCTTTGGCCGACTAGACCGGGAAGGGCTATCCTCTCTAATATTGGGAAGAAAAAGAGGAAAAAATTTTTTAAGAAATAGTCAGAAAGAATGAGGGTGGAATTTTGTGTATAAAATGACAGAAGTTGTGCCGGATTTTTCTAAAAAAATTATTAAATTTATTGATATTTATATTTAAATTCGATATAATGTTAATTCCAACAGCCTGTCCAGGCGCTGGCCCTTGGAACGTCCTTATACAAAAGGCAAAATAGGCGTGGGGGATAGAATATTGAGGCGGGATGCATGTGAATTTAAAAACCATGTTTTATATTTTAAAGCGCATCGGCTTGGCAATCATGACGGTATGGGTTGTCATTACGGTGACCTTTTTTGTCATGCGGGCGGTGCCCGGAGGGCCTTTTATGGGAGAGAAGGCTATTACTGAGGCGGCCCAGGCTGCCTTGGAAGCCAAATACGGCATGGACAAGCCCCTGATGGAACAGTATGCCACTTATTTGAAGGATGTCGTTACTAAGTTGGACTTCGGGCCATCTCTGACGCAACGGGGCCGCACTGTAATGGATGTCATTGCCGATGGACTGAGAACCTCCATCAAGCTAGGCCTTATTGCGGCTTTCGGGGCGCTTGGCATTGGCATCGTCCTAGGGGCATTGGCCGCCCTGCGGCGGAATAAGCTTGTGGACAAAATTATTATGGTGATTACCACCGCCTTTGTGTCTATGCCTTCTTTTATTATGGGCTCGCTGCTTCTGGTTATTTTTGTGGTTAAACTGGCCATTTTTCCAGGCAATGGATCAACTCCAGCTGGATTGGTGCTGCCGGTCATTACCCTGGCACTATATCCTATGGCCTATATTACACGATTAACCCGCTCTTCCATGCTAGACGTGTTGGGGCAGGATTACATCCGCACTGCCCGAGCAAAGGGGGTATCAGGGATGCGGATCATCTTCGGCCATGCGCTAAAAAACTCCCTCATTCCTGTGATTACCTACTTTGGCCCTATGCTGGCTTATATTGTCACTGGTTCGCTGGTAGTAGAGCAGATATTTTCCGTGCCAGGTATTGGTCGCGCTTTTGTTAACAGCATCACAAGCCGGGACTATCCCTTAGTCATGGGGACTACTATTGTGCTGGCTACCCTAATTGTGGTAATGAACCTGATTAGCGATGTGCTGTATAAGGTGGTCGACCCCCGTATTACTTTGGAGTAAAGGAGGCGTAACTTTAATATGAAAAAGAATCCCATCAGCCTCCATTTAAACTTGGATGATTTCATTCCCGCCACCGAGACGGAGAAAGAATATATGGTGCGAATGCGTCCTTCCTCCACCTTTTTTAAGGACGGAGTTAGGCGCCTAATGAAAAATAAAGTGGCTACTGTGTGCTTCTTCATGATAGTGTTCATTACCATTATTTCCATCTTTCTTCCAATGTTTTGGCCCTACTCTTATGATACTCAATTGGGGATTACGCCCGGAAAACCGGTGGACGCTTCGTATAACAACCTGGCCCCCTTTGAGTACGGCAGGACTGAGGAAAAGCTGATTGAGGCGGGGGAGCGTGTTTTTCCCCATATTTTTGGTACCGATGCTGCCGGGAGGGATTACTTTATCCGAGTCATTTATGGAACACGTATTTCTCTGGCAGTAGGCTTTTTTGCCAGCATTATTGTGCTTGTTATTGGTATGACCATAGGTTCAGTAGCAGGCTATTGCGGCGGGAAGGTGGATTTAATTATTATGCGGGTGGTGGATATCATCTACTCCCTGCCTGATATGCTTATGGTGATCCTCTTGGCCTCCGTCCTCCGAGCCGCCATTGGTGATTCGCTGGAAGGGACTGCCCTGGAAAAGATTGGATCTAATATTATCAGCCTGTTTATTGTCTTCGGCGTGCTCTATTGGGTATCTATGTCCCGTTTGATCCGGGGCCAGATTCTCTCTCTGCGGGAGCAGGAGTATGTTCTGGCAGCCAGGGCCGCCGGGGCCAGGGGCAGGTGGATCATCACAAAGCATCTCATCCCGAACTGCATTAGCGTGGTTATCATTTCTACCGCACTACAAATCCCCAGCGCTATTTTTACTGAAAGCTATCTGTCCTTCCTGGGATTGGGGGTCAACGCGCCCATGCCATCTTTGGGTTCCTTAGCCTCTGACGCGCTCAATGGCCTGACCTCCTATCCCTATCGGCTGGTCATTCCTGCGGTGGTTATTTCCCTCATTGTTCTTTCTCTGAATCTGTTTGGAGACGGCCTGCGGGATGCTTTTGACCCTAAACTCAATGATTAAGAAAGGAGGGGATGACAGATGGCTCTGCTTGAAGTAAAAGATCTGCATACCTCCTTTTTTACCGATGCGGGGGAGGTCAAGGCGGTCAACGGAGTGTCCTTTAGTCTGGAGCGCGGTAAGGTGCTGGGCATAGTGGGGGAATCGGGCTCTGGTAAGTCGGTGACCGCTTACTCTATTATGCAGATTCTGGCGGGGAGGGGCAAGATTGTCTCTGGCTCTATCAAGCTGGATGGTCAGGAGCTTGTGGGTGCTGGGGAAAAGGTGATGAAAACCGTTCGGGGGAACAAGGTATCCATTATTTTTCAGGATCCGATGACCTCCCTCAATCCCACTTATACCATCGGCCGTCAGATGATGGAGGCCATTACTCTCCACACTGAGCGAAATAAGAAGCGGGCCTGGGAGCGGGCGGTGGAGATGCTCCGGCTGGTGAACGTCAATGAGCCGGAGAAGCGGATGAAGCAGTATCCGTTCGAGTTTTCCGGCGGCATGCGCCAGCGGGTGATGATTGCCATGGCGTTGGCCTGTGAGCCTGATATTCTGATTGCCGATGAGCCAACCACCGCTTTGGACGTGACAATTCAGGCCCAGATCCTGGAACTGATGAAGTCTCTGCAGGAGGAGCTGGGCATGGCCATTATCATGATAACCCACGATCTGGGGGTGGTGGCTCAGATGTGTGACGAAGTTATCGTCATGTATGCCGGCTCCATCTGTGAGCAGGGTACTGTGGACGAAATCTTTTACAACCCCTGCCATGAATATACAAAGGGATTGATTCGATCCATCCCAACCGCGACAACAGCCGGAACCAGGCTCCAGCCTATTACCGGAACCCCTATTGATCTGCTTAACATGCCAAAAGGGTGCCCGTTTGCGCCTCGGTGTGATGTGGCTATGAGGATTTGCTTGCGGGAGGGGTGTGAGCGGATGCAGATTAACGAAGAACACCAGGCCGCATGCTGGATGAACATCAAGCATGGGATAGAGGACGGCTCTATCCTGCTAAATGGGGGGCGAAAAATGGGGCAGGCCCCCAGGAAGGGGGTGCTTTCCAGTGAGCCGGAGCAATAGCCAATCCCTTATTCAGGTCAAAGATCTAAAGCAGTATTTCGACATTAATATGGGTCTGTTCAAATCTAAGCCTCTTAAAGCAGTGGATGGGGTGTCCTTTTCTATTAATCGAGGGGAGACCTTGGGATTGGTGGGTGAGTCAGGCTGCGGGAAGACCACCGTGGGCCGTACCCTCCTTCACCTATATAAGCCAACTGCGGGGGAGATCTGGTATCATGGCAAACAGATCAAAACCAAGGAGGATGTTAACCGCTTTCGCAAAAAAGCTACCATGGTGTTTCAGGATCCCTACTCCTCCCTTAACCCCCGGATGACTGTGGCCGACATCATTGGGGAACCTCTAGATGTGCACAAGATGTACGCCAGCAGACAGGAAAGGCAGGACCGTATCCTGGAGCTTATGGGCCATGTGGGACTGAACAGCGAGCATGCCTCCCGCTATGCCCACGAGTTTTCCGGTGGTCAGCGCCAACGTATCGGCATTGCCCGCGCTCTGGCGGTAAATCCTGATTTTATTGTCTGCGATGAGCCAGTATCGGCGTTGGATGTGTCCATTCAGGCTCAGGTTATCAATATGTTTGACGAGCTTCAGGAAAAGCTGGGGCTGACTTATCTGTTCATCGCCCACGACCTGTTGGTAGTGCGTCACATCAGTGACCGCATTGCGGTCATGTACTTGGGGAAGATGGTTGAGATGGCCGATGCGGCCGAGATTTACAACCGTCCTCTCCACCCCTATTCTAAATCACTGCTGTCTGCCGTACCGGTGCCGGATCCCAAAGCGGCCCGGGCCAATAAGCGTATTATGCTTTCCGGAGACATTCCCAGTCCTCTCAACGCACCCTCAGGATGCCCCTTCCGCACCCGGTGCGCCTACGCGGTGCAGCGGTGCGAGGAGGAGATGCCATCCTTTACAGAGGTTTCTCCTGGTCACTTTGTGGCCTGCCACTGGGTGGACGAGGTCAACTGATTTGCCACCCGTTACCTATGTCAATGTGCGGAAAGGAAACTGTTTTTTGCAGTACGTTTCCTAACCATATTGAAATAAATATGCTTGAAAGGAAGAATCCAAATATGAAGAAGGTTCTGGCACTTACGCTGTCTGTCTCTATGGCGCTGTCCATGGCTGCCTGCGGCGGCACCGAGAGTTCCTCTGGCAACCCAGAGAGCAGCGACACCCCTTCGGTGTCAACCGGCCCTGCTACACTGGCCGTATGCCTGGCCTCCGAGCCTGATACAATTGATCCTGCCCTGAATTCCACTGTGGATGGGGCGACCATGGTTAACCATCTGTTTTCTGGCTTGGCCAAGTGGGCCCAGGATGAAAACGGCAACCTGGTTATCGTGGCTGATGCAGCTGAGGAGCTGGTGGAGGGGATTGTCAATGAGGACGGTACGGTAACTTATACCTACACCCTCCGTGATGGGCTGGCATGGTCCGACGGCCAGCCTGTCACAGCCGGAGATTTTGAGTTTGCCTGGAAGCGGGCAGCTTCCGTGGAGTTGGCATCTGACTACGGCTATATGTTCGAGGTGGTGGATGGCTACGCCGATGTGTGGGCTGAGACCCCGCCCGAGGGCGCTGAGCTTAATGTCAAGGCGCTGGATGAAAAGACCCTGGAGGTTACCTTGGCAAACTCCATAACCTACTGGAATGAGTTGTTGGCCTTTCCCACTTACTACCCCGTGCGTGAAGATGTGGTGACAAATGAAGCGTGGGCTACAAACCCGTCCACCTATGTGTGCAACGGCCCCTATACCATTACTGCTTGGGAGCATAATAGTGTCATTACCCTGGAAAAGAATTCAAATTACTATGATGCTGACAGTATCCTCATGGATAAAATTGATTTTTATCTCTCCGATGATGCCAACAATATGCTGACAAACTTTGAAAACGGTTCCTGGCAGCTGATCGACAATGTGCCCACCAATGAGATTGCAAACCTGAAGGTGGAATACCCCGACGAGTTTGTGGTAGCTGGCCAGATCGGCACCTACTATGTCTGCTGGAATGTTAACGAGAACATTCTGCCCGCTTCCAGTGACCTGTCGGGGGCTGAGGCCGAAGCTGCCAAGGCTGAGATCCGTAATGCTATCAGTTTGCTTTTTGACCGCAACTATATTGTGGAGGAGATTGCCCAGGGCGGCCAGGTACCGGCATCCTCCTTCGTGGCAATGGGTATGACAAATCCTGATGGTACCCAGTTCTATCAAACTGCCGGTGATAATAATGAATACTACGGTTACTACGATGTGTCCGTAGAGAGTTATGAGAGCAATTATGCCACCGCTATTGAGATTTTAAAAAAGTATTACCCCTACGATGAGTCTACTGGAAAGTTTTCTCAATTCCCCACGCTGACTTATTTATACAATACTGATGAGAACCATAAGGCCATTGGCGAGTATCTTCAAGCCGCTCTGGCTACCGTTGGAATTACTATGAACCTGGAAAATCAGGAGTGGGCAACCTTCCTCAACACCCGAAAAAACGGTGATTATTCCATTGCCCGTAACGGCTGGCTGGCTGACTACAATGACCCTATCTGCTTTTTGGACATGTGGACCACCGTATCGGGCAACAATGATGTGCAGTTGGGCAAGGGTGAGCACGAGAGCCTGGCCATGTATGACATGGATCTGACCCCCTATGGTTATGACATTAAGGTGGAAGATGGTACCTGGGGCGAGACCTACGATGTGTTGATCTCTAAGATCAAGGCATGTACTGTCCCTGAGGTCCGCTACCAGCTGATGCATCTGGCTGAGGATATGCTGATGGAGACTGGCTGCATTGTGCCACTGTACTTTTATACCGATATCTATATGCTTGATAACAACGTACAGGGCTTCTTTTCAAACCCCCTGGGGTATAAGTACTTTATGTATTGCACTGTCAGCTAAGACGGTAGAATTGCAAAAACAAAAAGAGGCCCGGAACCATGGTTCCGGGC
>JAZQMD010000002.1:0-7550 GCA_045543215.1 Oscillospiraceae bacterium | reverse complement strand
TGTTTTTAGTTTGGTTGTTGTGGTTTAATTTTTATTTAAAAATAAAAAGCTTCCTTTCGCTAAAGGGAAATAACGCTTTTTATGTTGTTTTTCTAGGCAGCTTGTGTTTGATCCCATCTGGCCCCACTATGCGTACACGATCTAGCTGAGCAGTCAGGTTAGCCTTTACACTGTCGAGATATAACCGGCGCAGGGCCTCCCGCTGGACAGTTTCCTCAGGGGTAAGGGTTTCACCAGCCTTTACCCGCCGGGCAAACTCATTGATGCGGTCGATTTGTTCCTGGGTTATCATAAAAACCTCCATGAGCGTGTTCATACAAGGATCAGATTATAGGGTATCCCGTTGGGGATACTCTGATACAGGGGGTAGGTGTTTTATATATACCGTTCCAGTTCGATTATAATGCGGCCCTTTTTGGATTGACCAAGTGCCGATTTTACAATACACTTGCCAATCCCTTTGCAAGTGATCACATCCCCTTGGGTTACGGACTTGTCTGGTTTAAGGCATTCTCTGTGGTTTACCGACACTTTTCCTGCAGCAATGAGGTCAGCCGCTTTGCCCCGGGCAATAGAAAAGCCGGAGGAGACAACCGCATCCAGCCGGAGGGTAGACACCGTATCCCGAATAGCCTTAACTTTGACAGCAGCGGGGACCAGATCTTCCAGGGGGAGGGGGGATGTGGTCAGGCGGCAGCGGCCAGCAAGGAAAAATTGATCCAGCACGATAGGTAAGGACTCCTCCAGTACTACCACATCGCAGGTTCCGTCCCCCACCAAAATGTCACCTACACATTCTCGAGCAATTCCAATGCCCATTAGCCCTCCTAAAAAGTCCCGATGGGTTAGCCCACTACCCTTGGGAAAGGTGCAGTGCAGAGCGGCTATCGGTTTGTCTTGTTCAGCCAGCCAGTCATCTTTATCCATCCAGTCGGGAAGGAAGGCGCATACTGCCCGCTCTGCCCCCTGGAAGCCCCCGTAGAATAAATGACAGGGGTGGCCGCAGGCAGCCAGAAGGTCGCTTAGGGCAGATTGAAGGGGAGGGGAGAGAAACTTAGTGGAGGTGGGGATAGAGCGGCTTTGGGATAGCTTCAGTTTATCCAAAGCCCGGGCCAGTTCCAGGCGCTCCTCCCCGTCCTTGGAAAATTTGTTCAGAAGCTGGGTCTTGTTCATACGGCCACCGACTTTTGCGCATGGTATAACCGTGTGTATTCCCCGCCTTTTGCCAGAAGCTGCTCATGAGTACCCTCCTCTGCAATGTGATTGTCATCTACAACCAGGATGCGGTTAGCGTTTCGGATGGTGGACAGACGATGGGCGATGATGAGCGTGGTGCGCCCCTTGGCCAGCTCGTCAAAGGCGGACTGGATGCGGGCTTCAGTGAGAGAATCCAGGGCAGAGGTAGCCTCGTCTAAAATAAGGATGGCAGGGTCTTTTAGGAAGATGCGGGCGATAGAGATGCGCTGCTTTTGTCCGCCGGAGAGCATGACACCTCGCTCTCCTACATTAGTTTCAAAGCCGTTTGGCATCTCCATGATGTCGTGGTAAATCTCTGCTCGTTTGGCAGCCTGGATAACCTCCTCCAGGGAAGCATCCGGCTTACCATAACGGATATTGTCCAAAACAGTACCCGCAAACAGGAATACATCCTGCTGTACAATGCCGATGTGAGAGCGTAAGTCATGCTGCTTTAAGCTGCGCACATCTTGCCCATCTATCAGGATGCGGCCATCAGTTACATCATAAAAGCGGGGAATAAGCTGACACAAAGTGGATTTACCCGCTCCGGAGGGACCTACCACCGCCACCGTTTCCCCAGGGCGGATGTGGAGCGTAATGTGAGAGAGCACGTCATCTCCCTCTGCCTCATATCGGAAGGACACGTCGTCTACCAGGATTTCGCCCTTTACCTGTTCCAGAGGCCTGGCGTCAGGGGTGTCTTTTACCTCAGGTTCCACACGCATGAGCGCTACAAACCGCTTGAACCCCGCCATACCGTTCATAAATTGCTCTACAAAGGCTGCCAGCTTACGAATAGGGGTGAGAAATGTGGTAATATATAGCGAAAAGGCGATGAGATCCACATAATTCATCATCCCTTGCATGATAAACCAGCCGCCGGCGGCGATGACCAGCACAGACATGATGGGAAGGGCAAATTCAAGCCCTGCATTATATGTGCCCATACAGTGGTAATAATATCTTTTGGCGGTAAGAAATTTTTGGTTTCCCGCTTCAAACTTAAGGATTTCCTGATCCTCATTGGCAAAGGCCTTGGCGGTGCGCATACCGGAAATAGAGGATTCCAGTTCTCCGTTGATACCTGCCATGCGGGATTTCACCCCGGCAGAGGCCTTTACCATTCGGCCTCTTTGGATCACGGTAAACACTATGAATACCGGCAATACCGCGCATACGATGAGGGCAAGCCTCCACTGGATAGTAAGCATCATGGCGAAGGCACCCACCAGGGTGATTGAGGAGATGAATAGATCCTCTGGTCCGTGATGGGCCAGCTCAGTGATCTCAAACAGGTCGTTGGTAGCCCGGCTCATGAGCTGGCCGGTGCGGTTTTTATCATAAAAGGAGAAGGATAAATCTTGCATATGACCAAACACGTCACGGCGGATGTCCGCCTCAATGCGTACTCCCATCATGTGACCATAGTAGTTGACGATATAATACATTCCTGCCCGCAGTATATAGGCCATGACTAAAATAGCCATCACCGAAAAAAATGCTTGATAAAAAGACTGGGGTAAAAGGGTGTTCATGGAGTAGCGGGAGAGATAGGGGAAGGAAAGATCCACGAGAGAAATACCCAAGGCACAGGTCATATCCAACAGGAACAAGCCCAGATGAGGCTTATAATAGGAAAAGAAGATGGATAAATAGCCTTTTTTAAATTTTTGGTCGTTCATAAAAACCTCTCTTCTATATTTTACACTGGTTACAGGGGATTTAGGTTTATGAAGATAGCCTAAATAGTATATCCTACCAAACAAAGACTTGTCAATGATGCAACAGAGGGATATAATGAACAATATCCCTAGACAATGGTGCACTCCCGGATGTAGAAACCGGGGGATTTTGCCGGAGAAAACGGAGCATACTCTGATGCTAAATGATATTTTGATCGTAGTGGGACAGGTTTTTACCCTATTTTTAATGATGGCTGTGGGCTTCTTTCTTGCAAAGCAAGGGTGGCTTCACATCCAGACCCTGTCCCAGATGTCTCATTTGCTGTTGTATATTGTGGCCCCCTGTGTGATTGTGGATGCCCTGCTTAAGGCAGAGCGAACCCCGGAACTTACGCAGTCCCTTTTACAGTGTGCCCTGGCTTTGGCGGTTACTTACGCCATATATATGCTCTTGGCAGTCTTTCTCTTTTGTAGAAAAAGTCCAGATACACGAGATACCCTAAGATTTGGCATGATTTATGGCAACACCAGCTTTATGGGGCTGCCCTTAATTCAGGGGGTGCTGGGGGAGGCAGCCCTGGTTTACTGTACCGTCTCCATGGCGGCCTTTAACATCACTACCTGGACCCACGGAGCCATACTGATGGGTGGGCGGGAGAACGCTTCTTTAAAAAAAGCAGTTTTTAATCCTGGTGTCATCGGCTGTGCCATCGGCTTTCTGCTTTTCTTTAGCGGTATGAAATTGCCCGCTCCGGTTGCAACTGCGGTGGATTATGTTGCTGATCTGAACACCCCATTGGCGATGGTGATTATCGGCGGGCAGATGGCCGCATCTAATCTGGGGGAGACTTTCCGAAAACTGACGCTGTATGCCGCCAGCGCAGTCAAGCTCATCTTATTCCCGCTAATCACCGCACTGGCGCTGCTTCCCTTTGGCCTAAATAGTCTGGCCTATTCCACGCTGGTGATCCTGTCAGCCTGCCCTACCGCCGGGGCGACGGGCATTTTTGCCCAAAATTTCCGCCGGGATTCGGTAACTGCAGCGCAGCTTATCACCCTATCCACCTTGCTGTCCATTCTGAGTCTGCCTTTGATGGCCCTGGTAGCCAGAGTTTTGGGCGGCTGAGTTTATCCGCTGAAAAGGAGGCCAATGCCACATGAGCTATCCCCTCTCTCGTAAAGACCGTGCCGCCCTTTGGGTTCGCTTGGCTATTCGCGCGGCCTTGGTCATTATCTGCCTGTTTCTTCTGATAGAGGTAATCCCGCGTGTATGCTCTTTGCTTGCCCCCTTCCTGATAGCTCTACTGGTGGCTTGGCTACTCCATCCACCGGTACGATGGCTCCAAAAACGGATGGGCGTGTCCCGTAAGACTCTTACTATGGCGGTAGTATTTTTGTGCTATGCCTCCTTAAGTGGGGCATTGTACGGCTTGTGCTATATACTTTTTGTCCAGGCCCGTTCTCTGGTAGAAAACTGGGCCACTATTCGCCAGTCCCTTTTGGATGTGTTTGCTGTCCTGTCGACTTATCTCTCTAACTTGGCTGGAATACTGCCTGATGCTTTTGCAACCAGCGCAGAGGATTTAATTATCAAGCTGCTTGACTGGGCGCAGGCTATCCTTCCCAGTGCCCTAGATGCCTCCTTAGGCGGGGCGGGAAACCTGGTTACGCAAGTGCCTTCCTTTGCCATTGCCCTGGTGGTATTTGTAATGGCAAGCTATTTTATTACTGCCGATTATCCCAGGCTGCGCTTTTTGGCTACTGATCGCCTGCCCGGTTCGGTGCGGGAGTTTGGAAGTAACTTCCGTCGTATTTTTCGAGAGGCGTTTGGCGGTTATATCAAGTCTCAAATTATCCTTTCCCTGGGGGTGTTTGTCATCTTGGCATTGGGGTTTTCCATCATCGGTCAGTCCTATGGGCTGTTACTGGCTATCTTGTTTGCTGTGCTGGATTTTATCCCTATCATTGGTGCTGGCACTATCATGGTACCCTGGTCGCTGGTGGACATTGCCATGGGAGATTATCGAGGGGCGATTGGATTGCTGGTTATCTGGGGGATCATTGTCCTTTTCCGGCGTCTGGCTGAGCCCAAGATTCTGGGGGATCAGACCGGCTTATCCCCTATTCTCTCCCTGGTGGGTATTTATGTTGGTATGCGCTTGGGTGGTGTGCTGGGTATGGTTGTTGGGCCGCTGCTTTTGCTGGTGCTTATTAATCTGTGGAAACTGGGCACTTTTGATTTGGTGTGGCAGGATATAAAGCTGTGTGCTGGAGATTTGACTGGGTTGCTTCAAGCGGGACGGGATCAAAACAAGTAGACGCATATTTAAAAACAGGCCGTGTCAGTTTGAATATTTACATTTATTGCTGGTAGGAGCATATAATATAAATATTCAAACTTCTTGACAGAAAGTTAAAAAATTTTTGATTTCTTGTCATGAAATGGACATAATTATAGCGTACTATGACTCCAGAAAGCAAAAGGAGTGATCTGTATGCATCAGGACAATTTTCATTATAACAACAACCAGGATCATAATGGCCAAGTTCATTGGAATGGTAGTGCTTATTCCACTAATCATTATAGAGTAGAGGACGTTAAGGATTCCCATCACGGGCTTAAGAAATTTAAAAAGGGCAAGGGCTCGATTAAGATAGTGGCCCTGGCTTTGTGTTGTGCCCTGATAGGTGGCGGCGCAGGAGTAGGTGGCGCAGCCCTATACGACCACTTATTTGCTGGGAACGGAGGAACCACCACGATCTATGAGAACACTACTGTGCCCAGCACTACTGTCAATGTTCAGCAGGCAGATGGACTGACTCTTATGTCCCTCACGGAGATTTATGAGGCATATGCTAATTCCTCAGTAGTTATCTCTTGCCAGGTACCGTATACCACGAATACCTGGTTTGGGCCATCCTCCGGTACAGCTGCTTCCTCTGGTTCCGGTTTTATCATTAGCAATGATGGTTATGTGGTTACAAATTATCACGTCATTGAAGGGGCTAGCGAGATCAAGGTGACCCTGTTTGACGGTACGGAGTATACTGCTACCTATGTGGGTGGGGAAGAGGCCAATGATGTGGCCGTTTTAAAGATGGATGCCACCGGACTTACTCCCGTAGTACTGGGGGATTCAGACACTCTCTCCGTGGGAGAGACCGTATGTACCATTGGCAATGCCTTGGGAACTTTGTCCTTCTCTCAGACTTCGGGCGCAATTTCCGGTCTGGGACGGTCGGTGACCTATGCCAATGGCACTGTTATTAACATGATCCAGACCGACTGCACCATTAACGAGGGCAACTCCGGAGGTCCCCTGTTTGACCAGTATGGTCGGGTAGTAGGTATCACCTCGGCCAAATACTCAAACAATGCCAATCTGTCTGCCGCCGCGATTGAAAATATTGGGTTTGCTATTCCCATTAACGATGTGCGCTCGGTTATCACTGACATTATGGAGCACGGCTATGTCATCCGTCCTTATATGGGTATAATTAATCCAGCCACCGTCACCGAGAATTATGCCCAAGCCTTTGGTTGGCCCAATGGTGTGTATGTCAATGATGTGGAAGCGGACTCCTGCGCCGAGATTGCTGGTATTAAGAAGGGAGACATTATCACCAAACTGGGAGACACTGAGGTAGCTTCAGTGGCTGAACTTACTGCTGCGAAGAACCAGTATAGTGTAGGGGATACGGTTGAGCTTACGGTTTATCGATCCGGGGAGTACCTTACCATGTCCATAACCTTTGATGCCAGTGAAAATCCAACTGCCATTACCCAGGAGCAGCCTGCCCAGCAGCAGGAAGGTGGTCAGTATGAGAGTGGCCAGGGGGGGTATTTCCCCTTTGGATATGGTTACTGAGGTCAGACGCAGGAGTGATTGGGAGGCCTTTTGAAAGAAAGCGGTTATCCGCGAGGCCGATAAATTACGGGGCAAGTAAGACCCCTGTAACCTTTGGGTTACAGGGGTCTTTTTGATAAAAGTAGGGCTTGCCAGGCAAGAAGACAGGCAGGTGGTAGTATTGGTGATTACTCTGTGATCCCGTTTATTAAGTTGTAAGAAATAAAAAATCCGAACTTGGTTTCTTTGGGAAAACAAGTTCGGATTTCGCTGCTCTGGTGGAGACAACAGAACTCGAATCTGTGACCTCTCGCGTGTGAGGCAATTCCTATAATGCGACATTTTCATTGGTATCACTCATTTCTTGGACTTTAGAACTAGCATTTTGCCCCCAATTTTGCCCCGAAAAGGCGTTACTTATTGCCCCAATTAACTCTTTTGGGCTGTTCCCCACGACATGGCTATATACATTGAGAGTCATTTTTATATCGCTGTGCCCGGCCAAATATTGAATTTTTTTGATGTCCATACCGCTCTGGCAGAGACGGGTAATATAGGTGTGCCGCAAAAGATGCGGGGTAACCTTGAAAGTTAAAGTTTGCTCTACCTTCGGGCCGCGTTTCGCTTTCTCCTCTGGCTGTGGCTTGATTCTTCTGCGCTCGATTAGGCCCAAAAGATTTTTTATAGTCTGTGGGCTGGCATGGCTCCCGGTATTGGATGGGACAACAAAAACACTGGCAGCTGATTTTTTAGCCTTTTTCAGCGTGGCAACAAGCTGGGG
>JAZQMD010000001.1:0-17708 GCA_045543215.1 Oscillospiraceae bacterium | reverse complement strand
ACGATCCGACTTGGGATTTATATACCATATTTTACTTGTATAGTTCCACCAAACGGGTCAGGTGCTCGTGCCGCTCCTTTGCAGCCTGCTCGTTCTGAGCAAACAGGGCCTTGGCTCGGTCAGGGAAGGCCCGGGCAAGAGAGGCATAGCGGGCCTCGTTCATCAAAAACTCCTGATAGCCTCCCTTGGGGGTCTTGGAATCCAGTGTAAAGGGGTTCTTCCCCTCGGCCTTATTAGCTGGATTAAAACGGTACAGGTTCCAGTATCCGCACTCCACAGCCTTCTTCATCTCAGCCTGGCAGTTTTCCATGCCACCCTTGATCGAGTGCATCTCACATGGAGAGTAGCCAACGATGAGAGATGGTCCATGATAAGCCTCTGCCTCCCGGATGGCGGTGAGGGTCTGGTTTGGATTTGCGCCCATGGCCACCTGAGCCACATAGACATAGCCATACTGCATAGCGATCTCAGCCAAAGATTTCTTTGCCACAGTCTTACCTGCAGCGGCAAACTGGGCCACCTGGCCAATGTTGGATGCCTTAGACGCCTGACCTCCGGTATTGGAGTAAACTTCGGTGTCAAAGACGAACACATTCACGTCCTCACCCGAAGCCAACACATGATCCAACCCACCGTAGCCAATGTCATAAGCCCAGCCGTCACCACCGAAAATCCAAATAGACTTTTTGGCCAAAAATTCCTTCTCCGCCAAAATCTGGGGCGCTATAGGGCATCCTTGTGCGGCAGCCTGTTCCAGTAGGGGAATCAGTTCCTTGGTGGCCTCACCGTTGGCCTCACCATCCTCGGCAGTATCCAGGTACTTCTGAATGGCAGCCTTGGCTTCAGCGGAGGTCTTATCATTTGCGGCCATATCTCTCAGCAGGCCAATCAGCCTATCGCGGATTGCCTTTTGACCCAGGAACATACCCAGACCATGCTCGGCGTTATCCTCAAAAAGGGAGTTAACCCAGGCAGGACCGCGGCCTTCCTTATCCACAGTATAGGGACAGGCAGCCGCCGGACCGCCCCAGATGGAGGAACAGCCAGTGGCGTTTGAAATGTACATCCGGTCACCGCACAACTGGGTAACCAAGCGGGCATAGGCAGTCTCGGCACAACCGGCACAAGCGCCAGAGAACTCCAACAGAGGCTGCTTGAACTGGCTCTCCTTCACAGTCTTGTTTGACTCCATATCAGCCTTGGGATCCACCTTAGCCACCATGTAATCAAAGACCTCTTGCTGGGGTGCCAACTGTTGCTGAGGCACCATGCTCAAGCTGTTTGTGGGACATACATCCACACAAACGGCACAGCCCATACAGTCCAGGGGAGAGACAGCCAGGTTGTATTTATACACACCCTTGCCCTTACCCGCCTTAATATCCACAATCTGGGCGGCAGCGGGAGCGTTTTGGGCCTCCTCTTCGGTGAGTGCAAAGGGGCGGATGGTTGCGTGGGGACAGACATAGGCGCACTGGTTACACTGAATACAGGTGACCTCATCCCAGGCAGGAACCGTGACTGCCACGCCGCGCTTCTCGTACGCAGAGGCGCTCAACTCGAAAGTACCGTCAGCATGTGGCAGGAAACTGGAGACGGGCAGACTATCGCCGTCCATCCTGTTCACCGGCTCCATAATCTCTTCCACCATTTTAACAATTTTCTCTGGGCCTACGTGGGGCTCGACCTTAGCATCATTTTGGGCAGAAGCCCAGCTGGCGGGCACCTCATATTTTTTAAAGGCCGTGGCTCCCATGTCAATCGCCTTGTGGTTCATATCCACCACATCCTGCCCCTTCTTCAGGTAGGAGTGGGTTGCCGCATCCTTCATATAATTGATGGCCTGGTCAATGGGCATAATCTTAGCCAGGGCAAAAAAAGCGGACTGAAGGATGGTGTTGTTGCGCTTGCCCATCCCAATTTCAATCGCTAAGTCAATGGCGTTGATGGTATATACCTGAATGTTGTTAGCGGCAATGTAGCGCTTGGCTTCGGCAGGCATATGGCGATCCAACTCCTCATCGGTCCATTGGCAGTTAATGAGGAATACGCCTCCAGGCTTCACATCGTTTACCATCTTATAGCCCTTGATAATATAAGAGGGGTTATGACAGGCTACAAAGTCAGCCTTATTAATGTAGTAAGAAGCGCGAATTGGCTTATCACCAAAGCGCAGATGGCTAATGGTCACGCCACCAGTCTTTTTAGAATCGTACTGGAAGTATGCCTGAACATACTTATCTGTATGGTCGCCAATAATCTTGATCGAGTTCTTATTGGCGCCCACCGTACCATCGCCGCCCAGCCCCCAGAACTTGCACTCGATGGTGCCCGCAGCGGCGGTATTGGGGGACGGCTTCTCCTCCAAAGAGAGGTTTGTCACATCGTCCACAATACCCAGGGTAAATGGGTGCTTGGGCTTTGCCTTCTTCAGCTCCTCATAGACGGCAAACACGCTGGCGGGCGGGGTATCTTTGGAACCCAGGCCGTAGCGGCCGCCCACCACAGTCATCCCAGCCATTCTGCCGGCATTTGCCAAAGCAGTAACCACGTCTAGGTACAGAGGCTCCCCCTGGGCGCCTGGCTCTTTAGTACGGTCAAGTACAGCAATAGACTTGCAGCTGTCTGGGATAACCTTCAGGAAGTGCTCCACCGAGAAGGGGCGGTATAACCGTACCTTGATTAAGCCAACCTTCTCACCGTTGGCGTTGAGATAATCGATGACCTCCTCAGCCACATCGCAGATAGAGCCAATAGCAATGATCACCCGATCAGCATCCACAGCTCCATAATAATTAAACAACTGGTAATTGGTCCCCAGCTTAGCATTAACCTGATTCATGTAGTCCTCCACCACGGCGGGGACCGCATCATAATAACAGTTGCAGGACTCCCGGTGCTGGAAGAAGATATCGCCGTTTTCGTGGGAACCACGCATAACAGGGTGCTCGGGGTTAAGCGCCCTTGCACGGAAAGCGGCTACGGCATCCATATCCACCATGCTCTTCAGATCCTCGTAGTCCCAAACCTTGATCTTCTGGATCTCATGTGAGGTACGGAACCCGTCGAAGAAATTGATAAAGGGCACTCTGCTTTTAATCGTAGCCAGATGGGCGACTGCAGATAGATCCATAACCTCCTGTGGATTGGACTCTGCCAGCATGGCAAAGCCAGTCTGGCGGCAGGCCATAACATCGGAATGATCCCCAAAAATATTGAGCGATTGGGTGGCCACGGTACGGGCAGACACATGAAATACGGTGGGCAACAGCTCACCGGCAATTTTATACATATTTGGAATCATCAACAGCAGTCCCTGGGATGCCGTATAAGTAGTAGTCAATGCCCCTGCATTCAGGGCACCATGTACGGTACCGGCAGCCCCTGCCTCAGACTGCATCTCCACCACATTGACAGTGGTACCGAATATGTTCTTTTGCCCTAACGCAGCCCACTGATCTACGCTGTCTGCCATAGGGCTTGATGGTGTAATGGGATAGATACCTGCCACTTCGGTAAAGGCGTATGATACATACGCCGCAGCCGTATTGCCGTCCATGGACTTCATTTTTCTCTCCATATTTTTTCCTCCTTAAGCGCGCATAAGATCCTGACGGATCCCCCTGCCGGGTTTGCTCCAATATTGGTAGTTTACCACATATAACCCCACTTGTAAATCGATAAATTCTTGTATATTTCTATAAATTTTCTTTTTTCATCTTCATTATGACCACCCTTTTCATCTCACTTAATTTGTGGAAAATATTGCATTTTAATGTCTTTTGCGCTATGATGAAAAAAATATTTTTACAAAAGGCTGAAAAGTATAGAGGAAGTGATCCGGTGGTCTGTAAAATTCGGTCCATGGGCCTTCATGGCGTTAGTGGCTATGAGGTAACAGCAGAATGTGATCTGTCCAGCGGCCTGCCCGCCTTTGACGTGGTAGGCCTGCCTGACGCTGCCGTAAAGGAGGCCCGGGAACGAGTGCGCGCCGCAGTCAAAAATAGCGGTTTTTCCTTCCCCGTCTCCCGTATCACCGTAAACCTTGCACCAGCAGACCGACGTAAGGGCGGCACTATGTACGACCTGCCCATCCTTGTGGGTATTCTGGCCGCTGGCGGTCAGCTGAATCCTAAAGGATTTGACAAGGCTGCCTTTTTGGGCGAGCTTTCTCTGGAAGGTGGGGTACGACCTGTACCCGGGGTTCTACCTATGGCCCTGGCTGCCGTTCGCGCCGGTATCCAAGAGCTCTACCTCCCTGCTGACAACGCGCCCGAGGCCACCCTGTCCGACGGTCTTACCGTGTACCCAGTGGAGACAATAACCCAACTAACCGCTCATCTTCGTGGAGAAACTCCCATCATTCCCGCTCCAAAGTGGCAACCTTCTCCCAGCTTCAATCAAGGCCCCGACTTTTCCCAGGTCAAGGGCCAGCAACAGGTAAAGCGATGCCTTGAGGTTGCCGCGGCCGGGGGCCACTCGATACTCATGTCGGGTTCCCCGGGCAGCGGCAAGTCCATGCTGGCCCAGCGCCTGCCCTCCATCCTCCCAGACCTCACCAGCATCGAAGCCTTGGAGTCTACGGAAATTTATTCCGTCTTAGGACTAACCTCCAAGGAGCAACCCATGGTTTGCCGGCGACCTTTCCGCTCTCCCCATCATACCATATCGGGTGTAGGGCTGGCAGGAGGTGGATCCAATCCCAAACCTGGGGAGATCTCCTTGGCGCATAACGGCGTGCTTTTCCTGGATGAACTGCCTGAATTTCAAAAAGATGTGCTTGATGTTCTCCGTCAGCCTTTAGAGGAAGGCAACGTACATATCTCCCGTGCCTCCGGCTCTGTGTCCTATCCTGCCCGGTTCATGCTGGTATGCGCCATGAATCCCTGCAAATGCGGGTGGTACGGTCACCCCTCAGGCCGCTGTCGCTGTACCGAAGCAGCGGTAGTGCGATATACCGAAAAGCTCTCCGGCCCCTTCCTGGATCGCATCGACTTATATATTGATGTCCCCTCTCTGGATTATGAAGAACTGGCCCAACGGGAGGGTTCAGCAGAACCCTCTTCCACCATCAAGGCCCGTGTCAACGCTGCCCGGGCTGTCCAGACCGCCCGGTTTGGTCCCCGCGGCCCTTCCTGTAACGCCCGTATGGGCTCTGATGAACTCCAGGCCTACTGTTGCCTAAATCAAGATTGCCAGACCCTGATGAAGGGAGCTTTTGACCGCCTGGGCCTTACCGCCCGGGGATACGACCGCGCCCTACGGGTTGCCCGCACCATCGCCGATCTGGACGGGGCAGAAGATATTGCCACAGACCACCTGGCTGAGGCTTTGCAATACCGCACCCTTAGCTTTTTAAGTCGATAAAAAAATTTTATTTGTTGCGTAAGGAGCGGGGGCCCAGAAAAGCCCCCGCTCTTTTTCTCTATATCATTTGCCTGTGTATTTTTTCCGGGTCGCGATACCTCCGCGGATGTGCCGCTCCGCTTTATTTTCCTCCAGCACGGCCTTAGCCTCCAGATACAACGCCCGGTTAAGCACCGGAAGCCTCTCCCGAATATCCTTGTGCACCGTGGACTTACTGATCCCGAATTGCTTAGCCGCCGCTCGGACGGTAGTCTTATTCTCAATGATGTACTGCGCCAGCTGTACCGCCCGCTCCTCAATATTCCCTTTCACACGCACACCACTCCCATTGCACCTTGCTGGTTGTGGTATCTATATGCGAGGCAAACACAAGGTATGCCCGGTTCCTACCCCATCTCCAACGGCAGCTTGGGGGTATTAAAAGCGTAAATTAATACTACCAGAAGTCTTCCTTTCTAATCCCTCAAATCCTCGACACACCGCTTCTGCGGGCCGCTTCGGACACCGCTTTGGCTACCGCCGGACACACCCGTTCGTCAAAGGCGGCGGGCACAATATAGTCCGGGGAGAGATCATCCCCCACCAAATCTGCCAGGGCCTTAGCTGCAGCCAACTTCATATCTTCGTTAATATCGGAGGCTCGCACATCGAAGGCCCCGCGGAACACACCTGGGAAGGCCAGCACGTTGTTGATCTGGTTTGGAAAGTCACTTCGCCCAGTTCCCACCACCGCCGCACCGGCTTCCTTAGCCTCGTCCGGCATAATCTCTGGCACCGGGTTTGCCATAGGAAATAAAATAGGGTTTTCTGCCATAGAGCGTACCATCTCCCCAGTAACCACGCCGGGGGAGGACACCCCGATCAACACATCGGCCCCCTCCATCACTTCTGCTAAGGATCCTGACCGCCCCGCCGCATTGGAAATGGCGGCAAGGATCCGCTTCTCTTCGTTCAGGTCTGTCCGCTTACTGCAAATGGCCCCTTTGCGGTCACAAATGACCGCATCTTTCATCCCCATAGCCTTGAGTAGACGGAAAATAGCGGTGCCAGCCGCCCCCGCCCCGGAGAATACAGCGGTTACATCCTCAATCTTCTTCCCGGTCAACTTAAGTGCATTTTGCAAGGCAGCAGCCACAACAATGGCAGTACCATGCTGGTCGTCATGGAAAATAGGGATGTCGCAAGTTTCCTTCAACCTGCGCTCAATTTCAAAGCATCGTGGTGCAGCGATATCCTCCAGGTTGACCCCCCCGAAGGAGCCCGCCAACAGGGCCACGGTGCGGACGATATCCTCCACATTTTGAGATCGAATACACAAGGGAACTGCGTCCACCCCGCCAAACGTCTTAAAAAGGACACATTTACCCTCCATAACAGGCATACCCGCCTCTGGACCAATGTCCCCCAGCCCCAGTACGGCGGAGCCATCGGTGACTACCGCCACAGTGTTCCATCTGCCAGTAAGCTCATAGCTTTTTGTCACATCTTTTTGAATTTCCAGGCAAGGCTGAGCCACCCCAGGAGTATAGGCCAGGGAGAGGGACTGCTTGTCCTTCACTTCCATTTTGGGTACTGTCTCCATTTTTCCTTTCCATTGATAGTGTAGCTTAAGGGATTGATTAGCATAGTCCATACCTGCATTTCTCCTTTGCAATTTAATCCGTATGAAGTAGTATAGCACAGTGCAAGAGGTAACCGCAATCTTTTCCATCAGTGGTCTTGTTTTTTCCTGCCTTGTCCGATATAATGTTTCAGATCATTCAGAAGATGCAAGTGAAAGGACGTTTTGTATTATGAAGCTCGGGATTGTGGGCCTGCCTAACGTGGGTAAATCTACCCTGTTTAACGCCATCACCAACGCCGGCGCGGAGAGCGCCAATTACCCCTTCTGCACCATCGATCCCAATGTGGGTGTAGTAGCTGTCCCCGACAGCCGGCTGGACTGGCTGAGCGACTTCTACACCCCTAAGAAGACCACCCCCGCCGTCATTGAGTTTGTAGATATTGCCGGGCTTGTGAAAGGGGCCTCCAAAGGGGAGGGATTGGGCAACAAATTTTTGTCCAATATCCGGGCCACCGATGCCATTGTCCATGTAGTCCGCTGCTTCGATGACGAAAATATCGTCCATGTAGAGGGCTCCACCGACCCTAAGAGGGATATTGAAATCATTGACATTGAGCTCATCATGGCTGATATGGAAATGGTAGAGCGGCGAATCAAAAAGGCGGAGACTGCTGCCAAAGGGGACAAAAAATTTCTTCATGAGGTAGAGTTGTTCAAATCCCTTCACACATGGCTTGACGGGGGCAAGTCGGCCCGCTCCTTCTCCGCCCAGCTGGATGACCTGGACGACGTAGCCCTTCTGACCACCTCCGAGCTGCTCTCTCTCAAGAATATAATTTATGCAGCCAACCTGGACGAGGAGAGTTTCGCCGCTTATGAAAACAATCCTTATTACCAACAGGTAGCCGCCATCGCTGCCGGAGAGGGGGCCCAGGTCATGCCCGTCTGTGCCAAGATGGAGGCCGAGATTGCTGAACTGGACGGGGACGACAAAAAAATGTTTCTGGAAGAGTTAGGTATAGCCGAATCGGGACTGGATCGTCTTATCAAAGCCAGCTACGCTCTGCTTGGACTCATCTCCTTCCTTACTGCCGGAGAGGATGAATGCCGCGCCTGGACCATTAAGAAGGGTACCAAGGCTCCCCAGGCTGCCGGTAAGATTCACACCGACTTCGAGCGGGGTTTTATCCGGGCAGAGGTGGTTTCCTTCGACGATTTGACTGCCAGCGGTTCCATGTCCGCCGCTAAGGAGAAGGGGCTCATCCGCTCTGAGGGAAAAGAATATGTGATGCGGGATGGGGACGTGGTTCTCTTCCGCTTCAATGTTTGATCCATTGTGATAAACTGCGCGTGCCCTCCACCTAAAGGTGGAGGGCACGCTTAATCTTTTCAGTCTTATCCTTTGGGAAGGGCTCCCTTCCTGTCGCTGTGCCCCTCCACGATAAGCTCTCCCTCCAGGCTGTCCACTGTCAGTTCCTCTCCCTGACTAACCTGCCCAGCAATGATCTTCCGAGAGATGAGTGTCTCCACCGTATGCTGGAGATAACGGCGCAGAGGTCGAGCGCCATACAGAGGATCGTAGGCTTGGTCAATGATAAAGGCTCTGGCCCGGTCTGTAAGGCTGACAGATAACCCCATCTCCGCCAGACGGACGTTGAGCTGGACCATCATCAGATCAATGATGCGGGTAATTTGATCCTTGCTCAAGGGCTTATAAAAGACGATCTCATCCAACCGATTGAGAAACTCAGGCCGGAAGGACTGTTTCAGCAGCGCCTCAACCTGCTCCCTAGCTTCTCTAGTGATCTCCCCCGCTTCGTCTATGCCCTCCAATAGATACTGGGATCCCAGATTAGAGGTGAGAATAATAATGGTGTTTTTAAAATCCACCGTACGGCCCTGGCTATCGGTCACCCGACCATCGTCCAGTACCTGAAGCAAGACGTTAAATACATCAGGGTGAGCCTTCTCCACCTCGTCAAAAAGGATGACGCAGTAAGGGTTGCGGCGTACTGCTTCCGTTAGCTGTCCTCCCTCCTCGTATCCTACATAGCCGGGAGGCGCCCCAATGAGCCTGGAGACGGAGAACTTTTCCATATACTCACTCATATCGATGCGCACCAGGCTCTTTTCACTGTCGAACAGGGTCTCAGCCAGGGTCTTGGCCAGTTCGGTCTTACCCACACCGGTAGGCCCCAGGAAGAGAAAGGAGCCAATGGGCTTTCCCGGGTCTGCAATGCCCGCCCGGCTCCTTAAAATTGCCTCAGCTACCAGAGAGACTGCCTCCTCCTGGCCCACCACCCGCCGATGGAGAATTTCCTCTAGGTGGAGAAGCTTTTCCCGCTCCCCCTCCATCAGGCGGGAGACTGGCACTCCCGTCCACCGCTCCACGATGAGTGCGATCTCATCCTCAGTGACCTTATCTCGCAGCAGGGAACGAGCCTTTCCGGCTCCCGCTATGGCCTCCTCAGCTTCCAGTCGGTGTCGCAGCTCTGGTATACGGCCATACTGGAGCTCAGCAGCTCTATTCAGGTCATATTCCCGCTGGGCCTTCTCCAGATCGGCGTTTGCCTGCTCCAGTTCCTCCCGAAGCTTTTGAATCTTGTCAATTGCATTTTTTTCATTTTCCCACTGGGCTTTCTTGGCGGAAAACTCCTCCCGCTGATCGGCCAGCTCCTTCCGAATCCCTGCCAGCCTCTCTTGGGAGAGATGGTCAGTCTCCTTATTCAGGGCAGCCTCCTCAATCTCCAGCTGGGTGATCTTCCCCTGAAGCACATCCAACTCGGTAGGCATAGAGTCGATTTCAGTGCGTACCATAGCACAGGACTCATCTACCAGGTCAATGGCCTTGTCAGGGAGAAACCGATCAGTAATATAACGATTTGATAAGGTAGCGGCGGCAATGATAGCCCCATCAGTAATCTTAACCCCGTGATAGACCTCATAACGCTCTTTCAGCCCCCGGAGGATAGCTACCGTATCCTCCACCGTTGGCTCTGCCACCATCACCGGCTGGAACCGCCGCTCCAGCGCGGCATCCTTTTCGATATATTGGCGGTATTCATTCAAGGTAGTCGCACCGATACAGTGCAGCTCCCCCCGGGCCAGCATAGGCTTGAGCAGGTTGCCTGCATCCATAGCCCCCTCAGTCTTACCAGCCCCTACGATGGTGTGCAACTCATCGATAAACAGGATCATGCGCCCTTCTGACTTACGCACCTCGTTGAGTACAGCCTTGAGCCGCTCTTCAAACTCCCCCCGGTACTTAGCCCCAGCAATAAGGGAGCCCATATCTAGGGAAAAAATGGACTTATTCTTCAAAGAAGCGGGCACGTCCCCCTTAACAATACGTTGGGCCAGTCCCTCAGCAATCGCAGTTTTACCCACGCCGGGCTCTCCGATGAGGACGGGGTTGTTCTTGCCCTTGCGGGAAAGAATGCGAATGACATTACGAATTTCATCATCCCTGCCAATGACCGGGTCCAGCTTATTTTGACGGGCCCGTTCCACCAAGTCCATACCGTATTTTTTTAATGCGTCGTAGGTTTCCTCTGGATTGTCGGAGGTCACCCGCTGGTTACCACGTACGGTGGACAGGGCCTGCATCACCCTCTCCTTGGACAAATTATAGGTCCGAAACAGGCGGGACAGCTCCTGACCGGCAGTATTTAAAAGGGCCAAAAGCAGGTGCTCCACCGACACATATTCGTCTTTCATCCCAGCGGCCTCAGCTTCAGCAGCATTGAGGGTTTTATCTACATCGGCAGCAATGTAAACCTTGTCCACTTGCCTTCCTCCAAGGGATACCTTAGGCAGCTTTTCTACCTCTGCCTGAGCGGCGGCATGGAAGGAAGGGACGGTAAGGTTCATGCGCTCCAGCAGCTGGGGAATCAGGCCATTGTCCTGCTCTAGCAGGGCCAAAAGCAAATGGGCCTGCTCAATCTGCTGGTTTCCGTGTTCTTGGGCCACAGCTTGGGCCCCCTGGATAGCCTCCAAGGATTTTTGAGTAAATTTATTCGCGTTCATAGTGTCACGCTCCTTTTTCATTCAAGTTAATTTTTGTACATAGGATACCCCAAATTTATGAACGGCTCTTCATAATATTGTGACTAGATTGTAAAATTTAGCACTCTCACACCCAAAGTGCTAATCCTCTTTCTTTTCTTGCGTCTTATGCTTTACTGTGTTAAAATTTCATTGTTTATTTTTGGTGTAAGGAGTCATCCCTATGTTACCTGAATACCCCAGAACTTTGGGAACCGCCCGCTCGACTATCCGGGAACTATTTGAATACGGCAAACGACGTGCCGCTGAGGTCGGCCCAGATAATGTATTTGATTTCTCCATTGGCAATCCTTCAGTTCCTACTCCTTCCGTGGTAAACGAAATTGCCACCGATCTGCTTGCTCACAGCGACAGTGTTGCCCTCCATGGCTACACCAGTGCCCAGGGCGATCCAGAAGCCCGTACCTTATTAGCAGCCAATCTCAACGAGCGCTTCGGCACTGGGTATAGTGGGGACGAGCTATACCTCACTGTCGGGGCTGCAGCTGCCCTGTGCTGCTGCTTCCACGGCCTGACCTGTCCCGGGGACGAATTTATCCTGTTTGCCCCCTATTTCCCAGAGTACCAGGTCTTCCTCCAGGGAGCCGGAGCTCAAGTAACGGTAGTCCCCGCCGAAATTGAGGGCTTTCAAATCGACTTTAGCGCCCTTGAAAAAACCATTACCCCGGCTACCAAGGGCCTGGTCATTAACTCTCCCAATAACCCATCCGGCGCAGTCTACTCTGCCGAGACATTGAAAAAATTGGGCTTACTGCTACAAACCAAGCAGCTGGAATATGGTCATCCCATCTACCTGATCACAGATGAACCCTACCGGGAAATTGTCTTTGGAGAACCGGCTCCCTGGGTGCCAGACTTTTATAAAAACACCATTGTGTGTTACTCTTTTTCCAAGTCCTTATCCCTGCCTGGAGAGCGTATCGGCTATGTACTGGTTCCCAAAGCGGTGGATAACAGCCAACTGATTTACGCCTGTGTGATGGGTGCCGGACGTCTGCTGGGCTATGTGAATGCCCCTGCCCTCTTCCAGCGTGTGGCCGCCCGCTGCTGCCATCTGACTGCGGACCTGTCGGTCTACCAGACCAACTGCCGCCTGCTCATCCATTCTCTACGAGAGATGGGCTACCATGTAGTAGCGCCCAAGGGGACCTTTTATATGTTTCCTCGCTCCCTGGAATCAGATGCGACCGCCTTCTGTAAACGCGCTCAGGCTCACGACCTGCTCCTGGTTCCTGGGGATTGCTTTGGTTGTCCTGGTCATTTCCGACTTTCTTTCTGTGTGCCCACCGAACGTATCCAGCGGGCACTGACAGTTTTTGAAAAGCTGGCCAAAACTTATTGCTAAATAAGCCGCTGTCCCCACTGATCACGATAAACCAATTGCGACAAAAGTACACAAAAGCTCTCCATTCCGGGTGAATTTTTGAAAAATCCCGTTGACAGTCTCCTTTCCTTTCGTTATAATAAACGCTGCAACTTTATGAAAGGGGTTTTTGCGCCCTTTTGCCGTTGTCTCTAAAATTACTGACTGCGGTGCGCCCCGCGCCGTTGTGGAGGATGGGTTCCGGCCCGTCATTAAGTATAGGAGGTGTACCAGCATGGTTCGTACCTATCAGCCCAAGAAGCGCCACCGTTCCAAGGTCCATGGTTTCCGTAAGCGCATGGCTACCAGCAATGGGCGTAAGGTCTTGGCCCGCCGCCGTGCCAAAGGCCGTGTCCGCCTCAGCCACTGATGCGGGCAGCTAAGAGAGAATGAACGCACCAGGGGCGTGGGAGGATTATTCCCCCGCCCCCATCTTACATTCTCCTAAATTTTGGAGGGGCTCAGGGTGAAGGTCATTTCCATCAAAGAAAATTACATATTTCGTCGCCTATACTCCAAGGGCAAGTCGGCCGCATCCCCCCATCTGGTGGTATACTGCCGCCGCAATGGTCAAGGGTACAATCGTCTTGGCATCACAGTATCCGCCAAACTGGGTAAGGCTGTACGCCGCAACAAGGTACGCCGGCGCATCCGGGAAATTTACCGTCTCCACCAGGCAAAACTGCTTCCTGGCTGGGATCTTGTCGTGGTGGCTCGTGTAAGGGCTGCCCACAGTCGCTATGACGCTCTGGATCGCTCCTTTCTATCCATAACAGATAAGCTTGGTTTGTTGCGGAAAGAGGAGCAGGCATGAAGGGCCTTCTGCTCACCCTTATCCGCCTTTATCGCAAGTACATTTCTCCCGCCACACCGCCCAACTGTCGTTTTCTCCCAACCTGCTCCCAATATGCTCTGGAGGCCATCCAGATCCACGGAGCCTTAAAGGGTAGCCTGTTGGCGCTGCGTCGGCTGTTGAAATGCCATCCCCTCCATCGGCAAAAGACCTTCCAGTTTGA
Organism: Oscillospiraceae bacterium; assembly: GCA_045543215.1. Lineage (GTDB taxonomy): Bacteria > Bacillota > Clostridia > Oscillospirales > Oscillospiraceae > DXYV01. The sequence continues at coordinate 4,333 of JAZQMD010000001.1, read as the reverse complement.
CCCTGTCCCGCTAAAACATCCAAGACAAACCGAAGATTAGGAGGCCAAACATGGATATTTGGCAAATCTTAATGACCCCCTTTTCCTGGCTGCTGAAACAATTTTGTATTTTGTTTGATAGCTATGGTATCGCCCTAATTCTTTTCACCATCATTGTTAAGGTCATTCTCTTTCCTTTCTCCTTAAAGGGAAAAAAGGGAATGATCCAGATGAATATTCTATCAGCCCAGCAGCGGGAAATCCAAAAGCGATTTCCCAACGACCGCAACCGGCAACAGATGGAACTTCAAAAGCTTTATGCGGATAATGGTGTCAATCCCATGGGCGGTTGTCTGTGGACCCTGGTTCCACTCCTCATCCTCTTTCCATTATACGAAATCGTCCGTCGTCCCCTGAAGCACCTGATGGGCCAGACTGAAGCTGCCACCACTTCAGTAGCTCACGCCCTGGGCTGGACCGATTTTGTGGCTGCGGGCGGGGGAAGCGAGCTGACCCTGGCCTCGATGCTTAACCCAGGCAACTTAGCCCAGGTGGCCTCTACTGCAGGTGTCACCGGCCTGTTTGTTATTAACTTCAACTTTTTAGGTATGAACCTCTCTCAGATTCCCAACTGGAAATTCTGGGAGGGCGGCGTTACCTGGAACTCCATAGGCCTGTTCCTTCTTCCTGTCATCTCTGCAGCCTTGTCTCTGGCCTCCTCCCTGATTATGAATAAAACCAACGCCATGAATAAACAACAGCAGGAGAACATGGCCAGCCAGAACCGCACCATGCTCATTATCATGCCCCTTATGTCCCTGTGGATTGGCTTTACACTCCCCGCCGGCATGTGTGTGTACTGGATCACCAACAGTGTGCTATCGGTGCTTCAGGAAATTATCTCCGGCAAAATACTGAAGAAGGATTACGAGCAAGCCCAGCGTAAAATTGCTGAGCAGGCCGCTGCTGCCAAAGCTGCTGAAAAAGAACGTCGCCGCCTCTCTGCCGAACGGAAGGCTGCCGCCTTGGCGGAAAAGAAATCTGGTAAGAAGAATACTGTCCATGACAAACGTGAGGAGAGCGGTCCCCCCCTGGACAAGCAAGCTAGCCGCGTGGGAATGCGCACCTACGCCCGAGGAAGAGCTTACGATCCAAACCGTTATCCCGTTACCCCCTATCGAGATCCCAATATTAAGCAGACAGAGCCAGAAGAGGAAGGTTTAGAACTGACGGAAGAAGAAAAGGCTTTGCTTACAGAATCTGCGACCACACCATCCACCCCTATATTCGAAAATTCATCCACCAGCAAGTCTGAGCCGGTCATTGACTCCAATTCCACCACACAGGAGGATCATAATCCTCCCTTTGTCGAATCTGAACGTGACAGTTTAACTCCCCCAGAATATGGTGCCCCTCAGTACGGCAAGCCTGATTATGATGGCGAAAATAAGGAGTGAGTTCCTTTGCTGAAATATATTGAAGTCACTGGAAAAAATGAGGATGAGGCCCTTGCTAAGGCTCTGGCTCAGTTGGGTATGAAGCGGGATGATGTCTCGGTAGAGGTTTTAGATCGGGCTAAAATCGGCTTTTTAGGTATTGGCTCCGTGCCCGCAAGAATTAAAGTCAGTTATGATGCCCCTAGTGAGGAATCCCAGATTTCCCCCCCGCCAGAATCCAATCCTCCCTCGCCTTCCTTGAATGAAGGCGAGGAACAAATCAAGGTTTCCCCTGATGTCTCCCCCCAGCCTTGTAATGACGAGATCGCGGAGAAAATTGTCTCCTACCTCACCGGTCTGTTTGTCCACATGAATATAAACGCCTTTCCTGTTATTACCCGTAATGAAGACACCTATCATGTAGCCCTCCATGGGGAAAGTCTGGGCGCCCTGATTGGTCGCCGGGGAGAAACCCTGGATGCTATCCAGCAACTTGTCGGCTATACTATCAACCATAGCCGTACCCACCGTTTTCGTATTTACGTAGACGCTGAAAATTATCGGGCCCGCCGGGAAGAATCCCTGGTGCGCCTGGCCCACAAAATAGCAGCCAAGGTGATTAAGTATCGCCGCAACATGACTCTGGAGGCCATGAACGCATATGAGCGACATGTAATTCACGCCGCTCTTCAAGACTTTCCCGGTGTAACTACCTATTCCACCGGTAACGAGCCAAACCGCCGCATAGTAGTAGCCTACAATTCTCATCAACAATAAATATTTAACGATACTTTAATATCATTTTACCCCTATGGCTCTACTAGTTTCATTGTAGATGGATGAAAGTAGGTATACACGCAATTATAAACAAAAAAGAGACCGGACTGTTATCAATTAGTTCGGTCTCTTTCAATCATACAATTATCAATCAGGACAATGCAGCGGTAATAATGGCCATAGAATAGACCTCCGTAGCATTGCAGCCCCGGGAGAGATCATTAATAGGGGCGTTCAGGCCCAGCAAGATGGGACCATAGGCCTCAAAATTACCTAAGCGCTGTGCGATTTTATAGCCAATATTACCCGCATTGATATCAGGAAAAATAAATGTGTTTGCCTGACCGGCCACCAGGAAATCTTTACACTTGGTTTCGGCCACCTTGGGAGAAACAGCGGCATCAAACTGGAGCTCACCATCGATAGCCAGGTCGGGAGCGGCAGCCTTAGCCTTCTCACAGGCATTACGCATCTTGTCTACGTCCTCGCCTGATCCTGAACCCTTGGTGGAGTAAGATAGAAAAGCCACCTTTGGATCAATGCCAAAGACCTTGGCACATTTGGCTACCTCAATACTGATCTCCACCAGCTCATCCTCAGTTGGCTTAATGTTGATGGCGCAGTCACCCATAGCCAGCAACTCAGCGCCACCTATGGTCTCACGTACCAAAATAAAGCAGGAAGAAACAATTTTATTCCCCGGTCTGGTCTTTATCAACTGAAGGGCGGGCCGTACGGTGTCGGCGGTAGAGTAGGTTGCACCGCCAAGTAGACAGTCAGCCTCTCCCATCTTCACTAACATGGTTCCAAAATAATTGCCCTGCTGAAGGGCAACCCTACATTCATCGACGGACATCTTTCCCTTTCGCAACTCCACCATGGTATCCACCATCTCTTCCATACGGGGATAGGTGGCAGGGTCCCAAATAATGGCGCCGTTTATATTAAAGCCGTAGGTTTCTGCGGCAGCCTTGACCTCCTTTTCCGCTCCCACCAGAATGGGGACAAGAAAATTACTTGACAGCAGTCGGGCGCTGGCCTCCAAAATCCGAGGATCAGTCCCTTCGGTAAAGACGATCTTCTTCGGGGCCTCCTTCAACCTGGTAATCAGCGCTGCAAACATATGCATATTTTGCTCCATTGTTTCGTCAACCCTTTCCTTTTTTCATATACGGGGATCATCGTAAATTCCATTATAACCCTTACTATTTAAAATCTCAATGAAAAAGTCTACATGAAAGGTAGAAATTCACTTTACTTTTTGTATTTCTCCTATTATAATATACATACTGCAATTTTATGTGGATTCTGCTCCCCTATGTCAGAGTGGAGACACCGGACTAAAATAGGAGATATGATATGGCAACCAACCAGCATTTTTCCCGCACCCTCTCCTTACTGCGACAGGAAAGGGGTATTTCTCAGCGTGCTGCGGCCAAGGAACTGGAGATTTCACAGGCTTTACTCTCCCACTACGAAAACGGCATCCGGGAGCCTGGTCTTGTCTTTGTAGCTCGAGCCTGTGACTTTTACAATGTCACCGCTGACTTTCTTCTGGGCCGAACCCTCACCAGGGACGGCACCACCATCGTCGATGCAGACTCGTTATACGATGCCAGCACCGACCGGGACAACGTGCTTCAAGGCAGCGTCGTGGCCACCTTATCCAAAAAGTTGCTTGTCAACTCCCTCAGCGTTCTATTCGACCTTTTGGGAAAAACGGGCAACAAAAAGGCTATCCGGGCTGCGGCGGATTACCTCGGTACGGCGGTCTATACTCTGTTCCGACATTTATACAGTGCCAATTCCGCTAACTGCTCTGATTTTTTCCCCATCTCTGCCCACCAGTTCTGCGGGGGGCTCCACCGGGTAGATATGATCTACGCCGAGGTAGATTTTTTGGATGCCCTGGCAGCAGGCATCAAGGACCACCCTGCTCCGCTGATTAATAACCAGTCTCTCAGCGAGAACTATCCTGGCACCTATCAGTCCATGCTGCAGATCATCCACAATACAGGCAATCGCATGCATCGGCAGATACAGGTCCACAATGAGACTCGGGATCGCTGATTCCCAAGTCGGATGTAGCCATGTCGTTCTGTGAGCCAAGGAGTTGAGGATTTAATTTGTCTTCCTAAGAC